>DAOUPA010000617.1 GCA_030626405.1 Planctomicrobium sp. | reverse complement strand
TTTTAACCCCTCGTTCGAAATCGGAACGTTGATCAAGTGCAGGAACTGAAGTTGCGGCATCGCGGCGATGGTTTCCATGGAAGCATCAGTGACGAGCGGGGAGTGAAACCGGAGGAATTCCAGAGTTTCATGCTGGGGAAGTTGTGCGAGTCCGTCGTCGTCGAAACTTCCGTTCGGCAGGTTGAGAGTCGTGAGACCGACCGTGTTTTCGATGATGACTGCGAGTTGCTCGTTATCGACATCGCCGGACAATTTGAGTTGAATCAGATTCGGCAATGCTTTCAAAGTTGCTGCAAGTTCTTCGTCGCTGAGTTCGCTGTGGTCGATCTCTAATATCTTCAGGACATCGCCTGCCAGAGAAAGTTCCTTTGCCTGTTCGATTGTGATGGGTGAAGACATGTGCCGGAGTTCGTGGCTGTCGTGACTGAGGACAGCTTCGATCTTTTGATCTAGAGTGAGTATCACGTCTTGAGATTCTGTTGCGTGCTTTTCCTTCGTCGAGCGAGACGGGCAACCCGAGAGAACAATCAACAGGCACAATGTTCCCAGGAAGTAGTGGGTTGCGTCTGCGTGGCTGTTGTGGAATTGTCGCAAGGGTTTGTTCTCCTCTGGGCGATCTTTTCGTTAACATGCTGAATGAATATTATTCAGCGAAGTCATCATCAATAACAATCATCGGTTTCCAGCATGCCTGACATCACAACTTCAATAGCGGACTTTGAGAACCCCGTCCATGCTCAGGCGATTGTTGACCTGATCAATTCGTATGCCTGTGAACCGCACGGTGGCGGACGTAACCTCTATGAGGCGGTTTCTTCCCGAATCGTCCCTGGAATGAAAGCCGTACTAGGTGCGTTCACGATTCTTGCCTGGGAAGAGGATCAAGCCGTCGGCGCGGCGATCTGTTTCCAAGGCTTCTCTACCTTCGCCGCCAGACCGCTCGTGAACATTCACGATCTCGCGGTGCTGCCAACCCATCGCGGTCAGGGAATCGGAACACAACTCCTCAACGCCGTCGAGAATCAAGCCCGTCGCCTCGGCTGCTGTAAAGTCACCTTAGAAGTCCGCCAGGAAAACCCACAAGCCGAAAAGCTCTACCTCAGAGTCGGCTACGGCGACCCAGACGGTTTTCAGACACGGTTCTTGGATAAGAAGCTGCGCGACGTGGAGTTGTAGCCCGGTGACCGACGGTAAGTGATTGAACTCTTCTGCCGAAAGAGTTACGCTCGATTTTCCTTCGGGGCTGCAATTCTGTCATTGAAGGGAAATATCATAGAATTCGTCGGTCTAGGCAGAACTCGAAAGAGATCTGTATTGATTCTACCTTTGCTAGGACGTACCCTTGAATCCCCGTACATAGACAGGAAAAGCTCTGTCTAAAAACAAGTTCTGTTGCAGAGGGCTCACCTGATGTCAGTCGCCTCAGTGCTAATCGCACTCCAAGCATCTCGCAGCGATGGTCAAGGAGTGGCGACAGCGGAATTTCTCACGCCGCTCGACATTCGACCAGGTGAGGTCGAGGCAACGCAAGCGGACGGTGGGGAATGGGCGTCCGGCATGGTATATTTCGCGGTTGTCCGGTACAGCGATTTCGACCATGTGGACAAATCGGCTGACGCTGGGGCACAGTCGGAGGCATTCTCTGCAGGCGTCATTGAAGCGTTTCAGACTGTTGCACGGTTTCTCGATCAACGCGCCCCCCAGATCACCGCTGCCATGCTTGCAGCGGGTATATCACTACGAGTATTCATAGAGGTCCGCATGGACCAGGACCAGATGGAGTTGGAGTTCCCTCCAGAATTATTGACCGCCTGTGGACGGCACGGCCTCGGCGTGCATGTTATTTCCAATGATTTCTAGTGGGCCGGGTGATCTGGTTAAACTTCAAATCGAGTGCCACGTGCTCTGCGAGCCGTGAGAGTGCGGGAGGTGGGGCTACTTTGGGCTTCACCTGACTCGTAACAAGTAAAGTCGATCCGGCTCCACCAACCGTTGGAAGAGATGGTGGCATGATGATATCTTGAAGGTTGTCAATGAGTGTGCCCTGCCGATATCGCGTCAGCAGAATGGCATGTGAATGTTCTGGCAACATCGATTCATGTCCACCCTGCTCCGCGATGTGGACATGGCACCGGTTTTTACGCAGGTCAGGTATGAAGTTTTGCAAATTCACAATTTTCTCGCTCGTCATGTTCGCGTGTCTGACTCAAACTCTAGCTGCCCAAGAACGCCGCCCCACTTCCTACGGGATTCTTTATAAGGCATGGAAAGTGGAAGTCACGAATCTGGATGACGAAATGCCGACTCTCACTAAACCTGAGAAACGGATCAGAAAACAAGCAATCAACCAAAAATACACTCCGCGTTTTTTGAAACTTGCTTCGGAGCATTTGACCGATGATTTATGGATTGACTGTCTCATCTGGACATCTGTTGAAGGTACTCCCGGATCTGCATTTGACGAGATGTTTGACTTACTGGGAGAAAATGCCAAAAGCGCGCAAAATACGATTCAACTGCAATTGCTGATGTCGAACTTCATTGTGTTGCAGTCTAAAAGCATAGATCCGGCGCTCGCAAACATTGTCGATTCGCATCCAAACAGCGGTGTACGCGGTGCCGCACTGTATGCCCTTGCATCCCGCACGAAGCGACGCGCGGAACAACTCGGGGACGTTGATGGTTGTGCCGAGGCAGAAAAACTTCTGATCCGTGTCATCTCCGACTTCCCAAACGTAAGCACTTATCGCGGCAAGAATCTGGAGAATGCCACGGCGTTATTGGATGAATTACTAAGCCCCGTAGCAATCACAAAAATGGCTCCCAACGCACAAGGCACAACAATTTCCGGAGAGATGTTTGACTTGACAAAGGCTGTCACCGGAAAGGTTGCGGTCGTTTCATTTTCGGGACACTGGTGCGGCCCCTGTGTCGCGATGCATCGTATTCAGAAGAAACTGATCAGCAAATATCCTCTCGATGAAGTTGTCGTCATAGAGATTAACAGCGACCAACCAGAAGCGCTTGACGATGTACGGAAGAAAATCAAGGCTGATGGCCTGAACTGGCTGGTCGTCACCGATGGCAGAGATGGTCCCATTTCTGAGCAATGGAAGGTGACGGCATGGCCAATATACTACGTTATTGATTCTAATGGACGAATCAGGCATCGAGCCATCGGCAACGTGGGCGAGAGCCTCGTTCACTGGGTGGATGCACTGATCCCAAAGAGTGGATAACAAAGCGCAGGCAGGCCGCCTGACAGTACCAAATCTACAACCACACTTTCAGCGGAGTTGGTTTGATTATGAAACTCATCGCAAAGAATGTTTTGGCAGTCATTTCCGGTATTGTGGTCGGCTGCTCGGTGAATATGGGACTGGTGAATCTCGGAGCGTTCGTAGTTCCTCTTCCCGATGGGGCTGACGTCTCCACCATGGAAGGCCTCCAGGAAAGTATGGAATTGTTTACGCCAATGAACTTCCTATTTCCATTTCTGGCTCACGCGCTCGGAACGCTTTGCGGTGCGTTCATCGCTGCCAAGGTTGCAGCCAGCCATCCGATGAAGTTTGCAATCGGCATCGGCTTGTTTTTTCTGATCGGTGGGGCGACGATGGTCAGCATGCTCGGTGGTCCCATGTGGTTCAACATCTCTGATCTCCTGCTCGCATATCTTC
>DAOUPA010000464.1 GCA_030626405.1 Planctomicrobium sp. | reverse complement strand
GAGAACCGCAGCTTGCTGGAGTTTCTCAATGCCGATTACACGTTCGTGAATGGGCGTTTGGCGAAACATTATGGGTTGGTCGAAATTCAGGGTAAGGAGTTCCAAAGAACGAGTTTACCGGACGGACGTCGGGGAGTTTTAACTCACGCCAGTATTCTGATGCTCACTTCCAATCCGACACGAACATCACCTGTGAAACGTGGGAAATGGGTTCTCGACAACTTTCTCGCCGAACCACCCCCACCGCCTCCGGCGAATGTCCCGGAGCTTGAAGAAGGAGGTGAGACGCTTGGATCATTTCGAGAACAAATGGAACAACATCGGTCTAATGAATCGTGTGCAGCGTGTCACCGAACGATGGATGCTCTCGGATTTGGAATGGAAAACTTTGATGCCATCGGCGCTTGGAGAGACCGTGACGGTCGCTTCGCAGTCGATGCAACTGGTCAACTTCCGGGTGGAAAAAAATTCGACGGAGCCTCCGAGTTGATGGATATTCTAGTCGAAGAGAAGAAAACAGAGTTTTGCCGGTGTCTTGCGAAAAAAATGCTGACATATGCCCTCGGTCGGGGTTTAGAGTCTTATGACCGCTGTGCTGTCAACAAAATTGTGGAAGCACTCGAAAAGAATGATTATCGATTCGGAACACTGGTGACCGAAATTGTGAGTAGCGATCCGTTTACAATGCGCGAATCAAGGAGATTAGAATGAATCAAGTTGCCAACAACATCTCGCGACGAAATGTTCTGCGGGGACTAGGCGTCTCTATGGCTCTGCCGTTTTTGGAATCGGTTGCTCCAAAATTTTTGCTCGCAGCCAATTCTCTTCCTACTCCCCCGCAGCGGATGGCGTTCATCTTCGTTCCAAATGGAGTCGATCTTGCGAACTGGACGCCTCAAACGAAAGGGTACGGTTACGAACTTCCAAAAATCTTGAAGCCCTTGGCTCAGCTTCAAGACGACCTGCTTGTCATCAGTGGTCTCACGCATGATAAGGGTCGCGCCAACGGAGACGGACCTGGGGACCACGCACGCAGCGCATCGGTCTTCCTCACAGGCGCGCAGCCAAGAAAAACAGCTGGTGCAAACATTCGTTCTGGAGTTTCTGTTGATCAAGCGGCTGCTCAGTCAGCGGGTCACCTCACGCGGTTACGCTCATTAGAATTAGGTTGCGAACCGGGACGCAGCGCAGGCAATTGTGATTCCGGATATAGCTGCGCTTACTCGTCGAGCGTCTCCTGGTCATCGGAATCATCACCGGTTGGAAAAGAGACGAATCCGCGATCAGTTTTCGAGCGTCTCTTCAGCAACGGCAAACAACAGGAGACCGACAAGAACAAATTACGGCGAGACGCTCTCAAGAAAAGCATCCTCGATTTCATTGGTGAAGATGCAAAGCGTTTGCAAACACAACTTGGTCAAAATGACAAACGTAAACTGGAAGAATATCTGACCGGCGTCCGTGAAATAGAACGTCAAATTGAACGCGTCGAGAGCGAACCTTTTCACTCCGTGGATATCGACTATCCCGCCCCGAAAGGAACCCCGAAGGACTACGGTGAACACATTCGTCTGATGTGCGATATGATGGTCCTTGGTTTTCAGACGGACACCACTCGCATCGCAACTTGCATGTTTGCCGATGCCGGCAGCAATCGCAGTTACCGGCATCTGGATATTCCGAATGGTCATCACGAACTGTCGCATCACCGCGGTGACGCTGAACGCCTTTCCAAAATCAGCAAAATCAACCAATTTCATGTCGCTCAACTGGCCTATTTCCTAAAACGATTAAAGTCGACGCCGGATGGAGAAGGCAACTTGCTGGACAATTCCATGATCTGCTTTGGAAGCGGTTTGAGTGACGGAGACCGTCACAATAACGAAAATTTACCAGTCATTCTGGCGGGGCATGCTGGAGGAAGCCTCGATTCGGGAAGGCATTTGCGAGTCACGGCGGAAACACCAATGTGCAACCTGTTCATGTCGATGCTGGATCGATTCGAAACTCCGGTCGAATTCATCGGCGATAGCACCGGTTTACTCCCCGGATTGAAGATTTGAATTGACACAGCCAGTAACGATCATTGGCCACTGACCCGGCCCCTCTAAAGGGTCCGAGGCAGTCGTCGTTCCCTCAACTATCCGTTTCGTGAATTCACGTACTTCACACTGTACAAAACTGGCAGAAAAATGAATTCTCGACTTCAAAAATCAAATCGATTGATCGGCGTACTTCTCGGGTTGATTCTTGCTTTCTCCTTTGAAGCACAGGCTCAGGAATCTAAGTCATCTGTCGAAGTACTCGCTGCCAAACTCAGTGACGGGAATCTCGAAGAACGTCGTGATGCTGCGTATGCTCTGGCAGCGTTGGGAGCCAATTCATTGCCCGCGTTGCCTGCACTCATCAAAGGCTTACGTGAAAAAGATGCTCAGGTATGGATTCAATCAGCTACAGCGACCGGTCGTATCGGTGCTTCAGCAGAAGAAGCAGTTTCAGCACTCATTGAAAGCCTTGCGAGTTCCTCTGACCAGCGGCGTTATCGAGCCGCTTGGGCTTTGGGACGTATCGGTAAAGCTGCGGTTCCATCGCTTAGAATAGCAATGAAAAGTGATCAAGTTCGTATTCGCATGGGAGTCGTGGATACATACGGCTGGATGAATGCTGAGGCGAATAAAGTTCTGCCAGACCTTGTGCTGGCACTTGATGATCAGAATAAAAATGTTCGAGAGCATGCAGCCATGGCAATGGTCCGTCTTGGACAACCTACTGAATCAGGACTCGTTAAGGCTCTTGAACATGAACAAAAAGAAGTCCGCTCGATCGCAGCAAAAGGTCTTGGACAAATTGGCAAGCTGAAGGAATCAAGTCTCACGAAACTGTTGAAAGCAGCTGAAGATCCTGATGCCACAACACGCGCCGCAGCCGTTATCTCGTTGGCGTCATTGAATGTTCAAAACGACAGGTTAAAAACGGTCATCTTTCTGGCTCTCAATGATGAAGACAAAGTCGTTCGCAGTGGGGCGATTTTTGCAATTAAACAACTCGACGATCAGGCAAAAGAATTCATTCCACAGTTTATCAAGATGTTGCATCACGAAAATCCACGACAGCGTGCTTCGGCAGCTTTTGCTTTGGGTGCAATGGGAGAGGCAGGTGAACGGGCAATTCCTGATTTGATCGCTGCACTGAAAAAAAAAGACAAGGGGACAGATGTTACAACAGCATTAAGTCGCATCGGGGTAAAAGCGGCCCCCGCATTGCTCGCAGCTTCGGCTGATCCAGCACAGCCGATCGAGCAAATTGCAAAAGCCCTCGCAGGAATTGGACCGGCAGCGACTCCTCATTTAGTCAGCGCGTTATCTCATTCAAAGTCTGGTGTACGGGCGAGTGCTCTCCATGCCTTGGGAGCGATGGAGGTGACACCTGTAGATTCTGTTGATCAAATTCGATCTTGTTTGAATGATTCCTCATCAGCGGTTCGCCTGGAGGCAGCCATCGCTCTGGGTAATGTCCGTAAGCTTGACGGAGCGACTCAAGCAAATCTGCTCTTGGCAACCGGAGATGCAGAACCGGAAGTGCGAGCAGCCAGTCTTTTCGCGCTGGCGACTCTATCGCTTGAAGCAGAAAAACTCCTACCTCTCATCTCAGCCGCCCTTGCTGACGATTCCGAAATCGTTCGCAGTCGAGGAATTGAATCTCTCCGAATGCTCGGTGACGGAGCCAAGTCATTGGAAAAAGAGTTGATCGCAGCACTGAATGACCAATCGGAAACGGTACGTGGAAACGCAGCAGCGACTCTGGGATCGTTCGGAAAATCTGCTGCCTCAGCTATTCAGCAATTACGACACGCACTGAATGATCAAGCACCATTTGTACGACAATCAGCTGCAAGGGCATTAGGGGAGCTCGGAATTCAGGACGAAGCGACCTCAGTTGGTCTGAAGGAACGGTTGCTGGATTCAGATTACCGTGTTGTGCTCGCTGCCGTTGAGGCTCTCGTCAAAATGGGGAAATTTGGTTCTCCGGCAGTTCCTGAGATCACGCAGCTATTACATCATGAGGAAGCGGAGATGCGCGCTGCTGCGGTGCGTTGCCTGGCAGCGATTGAAATTGACCATTCCCAAACCGTTCCGATTCTCAGTGAAGTTCTCAAAGATGAAGACTGGATTGTCCGACGAGACGCCGCTACAGCCCTAGGGAACATCGGACCGCCAGCGAAAGAGGCTGTCCCGATCCTCTTTCGAATGCTCAGTAGTGAGGAGGACATTGCTGCTGCAAAAGGAGCTTTAAAAGCGATCGATTCGGCAGGTCCAAATGCAATCCCGGTTCTCATTGAAGGTCTGCAATCAACTGATCGTCGTCAAAGCTATTATGCCATGTTTCTCATTGGAAAAATCGGTCCGGAAGCTCGCAAAGCTTTGCCTCTGTTGCGCAAAATGCTGGCTGAAACCGACAACAAACGATTCCAAGAGATGGTCCAGAAAGCAATTGACCAGATCGATCAGGACGTCAAATCCGATAAGACAAATTCGGAAGAAAACTGAGCCTTTTGTGAGTTGACTGATCTGTCTCTACCGCGCACGCATGAGGATGTCACATATTGATCTGGTCTCGATGAGATTTAGGAGAACCTCTGGAAACCAGCGCCGAGGAAGCCTGCCAGCACAAACCACCGCTCGTGTCCGCCCTGGCGAATCGATTCGGACGTCTGCAACAAGTGTTGAAGCTGGTCAAGGTCCGTGTCAGGGTCAGAGTCGTCAACGAGTGTGTTGAGATAGTCGAGCGCCTCGGAAATGCTCATCTTGTTTCGGTCGAGGCCAAGATACTCGTCTCGCTGCCGCTCGACCAGTTCGCAGGTTTGCTGACGATGATTGTCCCGATAGAAGTCCCGCACCGTGTCGCGGGACGGGGCGTCGTAGTCGCGATAGTTGCTTTTGGACTTGGTTCCAGGCTCCGGGTAGACATGCTGCTCGACGAACTCTTCCCACGCATGGAGCGCGTCTCGCGAACCCGATCCCGTTTTGTTGTCGCCATCCGTCATCGCAGGTCTCCTGACGTTTTGTATTGAAGGGAAGAAAAACACCGGACAATGCGGTAGAATGGATTCGTTGTTAAGCGAGTGGCTTCGCAAATACGGCAGCACGATCAACGCCACCTGAACAACCACTGCTGGAGACATCAATGATCAAACGATTTGCCGCCGCTCTGGTCCTGTTTTTCTTTGCTGGAAATACCTTAATCGGCGAAGACTGGAAGCCCCTTTGGCCTGGAGAGGCTCCGGGAGCGAACGGCGACGCGGACCACGACATACCGGCTTTATTGGCGTACCCCGCGCCGAAAGAGACGGCGAATGGCTGCGGAATCGTT
>DAOUPA010000074.1 GCA_030626405.1 Planctomicrobium sp. | reverse complement strand
TGGAAGATTTTATTAAGCAAGAACTGATGCGGCGTGGCTACGAGCCAGTCTACTCGCCGCATATCGGTCGTGTCGAATTGTACGAGACCAGCGGTCACTTTCCGTATTATCGGGATTCGCAGTTTGCCCCGATTTTCAGCCACCCAGCCGGTCAATTGATTGACTACTGGAAGCAGTGTCTGGTCTCGGATGAGATTGACGAGAAGGTCGAGAAAGATTTTCTTGAAGCGGCAAAAGACATTGGCTGTCCGTTTCACGATTTTCCGAAGACAGCCAGCAACAAAGAGAAGCTGGTCTATCTTTCCAAATGGGAGAAGCAGACGGAGCGGTACTTGCTCAAACCGATGAACTGTCCGCATCACGTGCAGATGTATAAGGCTCAACCAAGATCATACCGCGACTTGCCGGTACGGTTTGCGGAATTCGGAACCGTCTATCGACATGAGCAGTCAGGTGAGTTGAACGGGATGTTGCGTGTGCGGGGCCTGACTCAAGACGATGCCCACATTTTCTGTACGCCTGAGCAAGTCGAACAGGAATTCAACGACACTCTCGATCTAGTAAAGTATGTGCTTGCCAGTGTTGGTCTGGTAAACTACCGCGTGCAACTTTCGCTTCGCGATCCGAACTCCGATAAGTATGTTGGCTCACCTGAACTTTGGGACGTTGCGGAATCGACACTCCGCAACGTGCTTCAGGAGTCGGGGTTGGATTTTTCTGAATGTGAAGGTGAAGCGGCGTTCTATGGACCGAAAGCGGACTTCATGGTCAGCGATGCCATCGGTCGCGAGTGGCAACTTGGAACGGTTCAGCTCGATTACAACTTGCCTGAACGCTTCGACCTTGAATACGTTGGTGCAGATAACACAACTCACCGACCGGTAATGATTCACCGCGCTCCGTTCGGATCGATGGAACGCTTTATCGGGATGTTGATCGAGCACTTCGCAGCTGCGTTTCCACTTTGGCTCGCACCAGAGCAGGTTCGCATCCTGAATCTCAACGATGAGATGCTGCCGTATTGCGAAGAAGTTCAACAGGAATTCCGGAATGCTGGTTTTCGAACCACAATTGACCGGCAGTCCGCGAACGTGAAAAAGAAGATTCGCGATGCGCAGCTGGACTTGATCCCCTACATGCTGGTCATCGGTGCGAAAGACAAGGACAAGGGGGGCGTCTCCGTCCGCGACCGCATCGAAGGTGATCTCGGCTTTATGACAACCGCTGATGCGATTTCAAAGCTCGTCGAAGAACGCGAAAACCGTACGATTCGACAAGCCGTGAAAAGCAACTTCAAAGGCTTCGCCGGCGGATCAGATGAAGCGGAGAATGAATATTGAATACGTTGAGCGTTGAGAAGCGTTGAGCGTTTACAGAAATTCAAATTCAACACTTTCGCCGTACACTTAAAGTGTACGGCAAAACTCTTTACGCAAAATGAGACTTCAATAGTTCAAAAAGGCAACATCATGTCAACAAAAACTGTCGACTGGTACTACCGGCGATCCGGTTGCAACACTTGCAAGAAAATGGATGCGTTTCTCGAAGAACATTCCATCGTGCCGAAGGAAACCCTCAGCGCCAACAAGGCCCGACTTGGCCCAGAAGCCGCGATGGACTTGGCAAAAGAAGTCAGCAAGATCGTCGCTGCTCGTGGCAAATCGGTTGTGGAGTTCAAAACAAAGGATGCCGATCAGGAGCTTTTAGAAAAACATCTTGTTGGTCCAACCGGCAATTTGCGGTCTCCAGTCATACGTAAAGGAAAAACATTGTACGTCGGCTTCAATGAAGAAGCATTGGAGGGGCTAGTGACTAGGGATTGAGGGGCAAGGGAAAAGCAACGCCTACGATGACCACTGATCAACCAGAAACGATAGCGTCACCGAACTCGAAGTTGCCGAACGGCGTCGATTTCGAAGTTTTCTACGATGGCGACTGCCCGTTGTGCAACCGCGAAATCAACATGCTCAAGCGATGGAACAAGCAGGGCCGTATTCGATTTACGAATATCGCTGCCGAAGATTTTTCTGTTGATGAAATCGGCATTTCTTTCGAACAACTTATGTCAGAAATCTACGGACGACTCGCCGATGGAACGATCGTTAAAGGAGTCGAAGTTTTTCGTCGTCTGTACTCCGCTGTCGGATTCTCCTGGGTTGTTGCGATAACTCGATTCCCAGTGGTTTCCCATCTTCTCATCATTGGTTATCGCATCTTTGCTAAAAACCGACTGCGATTCACTGGCCGCTGCCACGCGGGCCAATGTGAACTTTGATCACAGTTTTGTGACATGGAAACACTGCATCAAAAGTAGTCGGCAATCTCTCCTGTTAAATGTCATTTTGATTACAATTCTGAAGAGCGACAACGGAGCAGAGTTCACTGTGAGAAGCCTGACATTTCAAGCTCGGCAGAGCAGTAGGGCCGCTTCCGTCTGTCGAAAGCAACTACTCACGCACGATACTTATTGAGAAAACCGAACTTTCCGTGTACTTTTGCTGTCTACTGGGAAACGTAATTTCCTGAGATCAGTTTCGAACCGTGTTGTCAATCACGAAACCTGTGAATATCCTACGAGTTACGAATTTGTCAAAAAACTGGAAACAGTGCATTCCAATGCCGAATTTTCGAGATAAAATTCTGACGTCGCTGGAAACCTTGATGTCTCCAATTCATTCGGGTACACATCTCCACAGACGGCCCCATTTGTGCGACTGGGGCGAAGAGACTGAAAACGACGTTCGTCCCGAATTCGATACCACTCAAAACAAATAGAGAAGAGTGTCAGTAGAATAATTCGCGTCGATTATCATCAGCGGTTCCGCATCACAATATCGTTTTTCAGTAAATCCATTCCAATGAAACTGTTTCATCATCCATTTCTTTGAATCACCATTTCGGTCCGTCTTTCTACGTTTCAAGTTGAATACAAACAGTACACATTGAATCCTTTTCCGTCTGTGAAATTCTTGCTGGCAAACTGAATGTCCCACGCGACTGCAACCATTCCGCTTCTGCACCCTGACGAAGCTCGACTTCTCTTCGGCCCTGGAGATTGTCACCTGCGCCGTATCCGCGAATCGTTAGGGACAACAGTCGTGTTGCGCGGAGACTCAATTGTCCTGGAAGGGACCGAGGATCAAGTGCATCATACTGAGGATGTTTTCCAGCATCTTCGTGACATCGTCAAACGGGACGGCATCGCGCACGATGCTGTCGTCGAGCGAATTTTAAATCAAGAGATCACTCGATCACCGCTTGCTGAAGATTCGATTGATCTGTTTGAAAAAGCAAAACGGATTCAACCGAAAACGCCTGGGCAAAAAATTTATGTCGATGCGATCCGCAAACACGATCTCATCTTTTGCAAAGGGCCAGCCGGTTGTGGGAAAACCTATCTGGCTGTCGCGATGGCACTCAATGCGTTGCGGTCTGAGCAAGTGCGACGAATTGTCCTTGTTCGCCCCGCAGTTGAAGCTGGCGAGAAACTTGGATTCCTGCCTGGCGATATGATGGCGAAAGTGAATCCGTTTCTGCGCCCATTACTGGACGCGATGAATGACATGCTCAACTTCGAGCAAGTTCGACTGTACATGGAGAATGATGTCGTCGAAATTGTCCCCTTGGCATTTATGCGTGGGCGGACGCTCAACGATACATTTATCATTCTGGATGAAGCCCAGAACACGACCATCACTCAAATGAAAATGTTCCTGACTCGCATGGGGGAAGGATCGAAAATTGTTGTCACAGGCGATGCAACACAGTCCGATTTACCGAAGGATACCCGTTCTGGGTTTGACGACGCTGTTCATCGACTCAAAAGGATCGATGGTGTCGGAAACGTGGAATTGTCCGGAGAAGACATCGTTCGACACCGTCTCGTCCGTGAAATTGTGAAAGCCTACGACCAGAAAGAGACAGCTCCTCGCCGCGCAGTGTCTCACAGTTCACGGTAACTCAAGGAACCTTCGCTGTGCAGAACGCTCAGCATTGTTGATGAATAATGTTTGGATCAGGTCACAAACGCAGCCGCGTCCCTAAGTCCGTCGCCTTGAGTCGACGAGACACGCTCGGCTCGCGCTTGTTGGACATTTACCAGGATCGAGAGTTACAACTTCGTCTGGGAATTTCTCTAGTCGCCATCGTACTGTTGGTCGTTTCGTTGCAAGCCTGGAAAGCTCCATTCTCGTATCGACAAGGGGACTACGCAGAGCACGGAATTGCGGCCAAGATTGATTTCGAGCGGGTCGACGTTATTGGAACGGACCTGGCAAGGAAACGTGCCGAAGATGCTGTCCCTTTAATTTTCATACATGACCCGCAAATCCTGGAACTTCTCGACGACAAACTTCGCGCAGCTTTAGGAGAGATTGCAGCTGCTAAATCTGTTGAACGGCTCAGTGAGATTGCTCGCAAACAATTTGCGCTCGACGAGCCAACAGCACAAGAACTGGAAGACAGCTTTTCTTCTGAGTGGTACGGTCGTGGATCACCGCAGGAACGGTTTGAAACATTACGAACTGCCATCGTTGGCCCCGACATGAAAATGGCCGAGGCTCGCATTGATTCAATGGTTGAGGAGTTTCGAGAGTTTATCCAACCGATCATGGAAACCGGAATTATCTCGGCAGATTCAATCCGTCGCGAATCAATCACACCTGACCGGCGATTACGCATCGTTCTGGAAGATCAACCCTTGGAATCCGGGACAACTGTTCTTCTGCCACGCGTTCGCTTGCAGGATCAATTGAATGAGGCGGGACAAATGGGCTATTCATGGGAGACGTTCAAAACTCTCACGCCTGAAATTCGACCGGCGATCGTTCAGTGGTTGATCGAACGCGTCTCCCCTACGACAACACTCAGGTACGACCAGGCGACGACAACCACGGAAATCGCCCTTGCTCGCGAAAAAGTTGATCCTCGAATCGAGCGCTACCTGACAGGGGACATGCTTGTCTCTCCGCAGGAATTCATCGACAAAGAGAAGCTCGCACTGCTCGAAGATGAATACGAAGCAGCGGAACTTCAAATCGGAAATGGGGCCAGACTGACTCGTACTTGCATTGCTTTGGTCATGGTTTCTGTTCTATCGCTCCTGATTGGTTTCTACATCGTCAAGAACGAACCCCAGATTGCGAATGATGTGCAGTCGCTCATTACGTTCTGGGTCGCGATGATTGCGACTGCGTTTATTGGCCGAATTGTTTCCTTTGACCCTCTTCGAGCAGAAATTGTCCCTTTACTGACAACGGTGCTCTTGCTTTCAGTGGCTTACAATCAAACTCTGGCGACCATTTCTGCATTTTCCCTCGCACTACTTCTGACAATGTCAACGACCGGAGAGTTCAATCAATTTCTGGTTTTAATGTCGACCGCGACGGCCGCGATTATTCCACTTCAAAGAGTCTCTTCACGTTCGACTTTAATTAAAACAAGTTTCATTTCTGCGTTGACCTATTTCATTGTTGGGTGCGGAATCGCCATCATCGAAACGCAATCGATCACAGAGGTCATGCAGGACACGCAATTTTTGGTGATGAGTGCGAAAGGGGCCGCGTTGTGTTTGGTCGCAGGTTACCTCGTTGCCGGAAGCTTACCCTTTATTGAAAATGCCTTCGGTGTCGTCACCGACATGACACTCCTTGAACTAAGTGATCCGTCGCACCCTCTGCTTCAGGATCTCGTGCGTCTGGCACCTGGAACTTACAATCATTCAATTTCGGTAGCCAGCATTGCCGAGACTGCGTCTGAACGAATTGGAGGAAACGGCCTGCTTGCCCGTGTTGGCGCATACTTCCACGACATCGGGAAAATGCTGAAGCCGCAGTATTTCATCGAAAATTTACAAGAAGGTGCATGTAGTCCTCACGATCAACTCAGCCCTGCAATGAGCACGTTGATTATCATCGGCCATGTGAAAGATGGCGTCGATTTAGCAGATCAATATGGATTGCCACAGCCGATTATTGATTTTATTGAACAACACCACGGCACGACTCTGGTGGAATATTTTTACCATGAAGCGACGAAACAGGCCGAGTGTCAACCCGATCATAAAACTGACGCCGAAGAATCCTCATTCCGTTATCCCGGTCCGAAACCACAATCGCGAGAAGCCGGTGTGATGATGATTGCGGATGCCTGCGAGAGTGCCTGTCGCACTTTGACAGAGCCAACTCCAAGACGCATTGAATCGCTGGTCGATAGCATCGTCATGCGACGGTTACTCGATGGTCAATTTGATGAATGTTCCCTGAAAATGTCCGACATCCGTATGATTCAAGATTCGGTCATTAAATCGCTGATCGCAATTTACCACGGTCGCATCAAATACCCTGATGGACCGGATTCAAAAAAAAAGAGTGATGTACGAGATTCATCTCACGAACAACCAACAATTGCTGCGAATTGATCAGCAGGTGATTACCGAAGTCGTCACCGGAACACTCAAGGCAGAAGCCGTTGCCAGCGCCGAAATCGTGATTGCTCTCGTTGACGATGAAACGATCCACTCAGTCAACAGAGAATACCTTCAACATGATTTCCCAACCGATGTGATCAGCTTCCTGTATGATTCCAACGAGCCAACGACACACGACGACACGTCCAGAGGGGCAGGGCTCTGGATTGATGGAGAGCTAGTCATCAGCACAGAAACTGCAATTCGAGAGGCTCGCAACTACGAGTGGAATCCTCTGGATGAATTACGATTGTATCTCGTGCATGGCTTACTTCACCTGTGTGGATACGACGACCAATCAGATTCCGATTTGACACTCATGAGAAGTCGTGAACGGGATGTTTTGACACAGTGGAACCTTTCTCCGCACTATCAATAAGATCATTTTCCAACCAGTGAAGACTCAATAAGAATTGTTGCTAGAATACAGTGTCCGTGTGATTCGTGATTTCACAAACCTTTAAAGTCAGAGAAAATTGACCAACTCGATCATCGTTTTCGGTTGCTTCTTTATCAGCATTTTCTATTCAGCTGTTGGTGAGAGCTTGCGCAATTTTCTTCGCAGCCGCTTGGCGTTTGTCTGCCGTCGCCAGAAAAACGAAGAACGCTTCGGAGTCATTCTCAAAGATGATGAAGCCGCTTTGCAAGCAGTAGAAGCTGTTCGATTGATATGCCTTGTCATCGCACTCTTCTTGGGGGCCATCGAGCGATATCACGGATTGTCCGAGATTTCCACCGCTATGATGTGGTCGGACATCTTTGTTCTCCTGAGCGTCTGCTGGCTATGCCTGCTGGTTTTTCCCTGGGCCATCTCGCACGTCGCTGCAGAACATATCTTCTTTCATGCCTGGCCACTGATCGCTGCTACGATACGTGTCATTCAGCCTGTTCTTATTCTGGGTCAACAGATCGACACGTTCGTTCACCGTCTCGCGGGTCGACAAGATCCCACACCCGAGAATCTGGAAACGATCAGAGAGGAAATTCAAAGTGTTGTTGACGAGGGCGAGCGAGAAGGAATTCTTGAATCTCGTGCAGGAAAAATGATTCATCGCACAATGGAGCTTCGCCTTGAGGATGTCCGGGCCGTCATGACACCACGGACAGATATCGTCACAATTCAAGTTGGCTCGACACTTAATGAAGCTCGAACGCAGTTTCTCGAAGCAGGTCATTCGCGCATTCCAGTTGTCGAAGGTTCGACGGACCAGATTGTCGGGATTCTTTACGCTCGTGATCTCTTGGAACATATCGGCAATTCAGCATCAAGCGTCTCATTACGCGATTTAGTACGCAAGGCGTTATACGTCCCAGAAACGAATTCGATCGATGGACTCTTGAATCGCATGAAGAAGGAGCGGTTGCATCTGGCAATTGTTCTTGATGAATATGGCGGTGTGACCGGTCTGGTGACGCTTGAAGATATTCTCGAAGAGATTGTCGGAGAGATTGAAGATGAATTCGATGAACAGGAAGACGATCGCATCGAGTGGCTCGACCCGCACACAATGGTCGTTGACGCAAGATTGCACATCGACGAAATGAACGATCTCTTCGATCTGGAGCTGCCGGAAGATCGAGATTTCGACACACTCGGCGGTCTTGTTTTCTCTGAACTCGAAAGAGTCCCCAAACAAGGTGAGCGGTTTGAGTGGAAAAAAATTCAATTCACGGTCATTGAGGCAACTGAACGAAAAATCATTCGAATACAACTCTACAGTCCCGTCGTCTGGCCGCGTCACGATCAAAACCCTGGCCAGGAAACACCAAATAGCCTCGGTGAAAGTTCTCCCTTTCGCCTCGTCCGAGAAGAGGCAACTCCTGAAGAACAGGCATCGTGACATGTGTTTGAGCTGATGCAATCACGCTCTCTCTTGGAGTCAGATGGTCTCTTGTCCTGAGTGGTTTGAAAGATGACCACGAAGCGGACGAAAGAAACGAAATGTCTCTCTCATGGATTGTTGCAACAGACCTCACATTGAGATCGCATAGAAGATATCGAGTAGCGCCGATTCCTGTCTGTGCCACCTTTGAATCCCTTCTTCCCCCGAAAAGACGCTTCCGTCCTGCAAGCTGTGCTTACCCAGCGTAGGGCTTCCGTTGCTATTCGTAAGTGATGACTGAAAGATTTGATCGTGAATTCTTTCGTCTGATTCGCTTTATTCATGCTTATTAAAACGATTTACCCCGTGATTTTAGAAAATGGTTCACGCCTGTGATCGTAGAGTCTCTCGGTGTATGTCATAATTCATCATCAATATGATCGGTTCGGGTGGGGTGAGGAATGGATGAGTTACTTGTGCTGATGGCGTTCCTTCTCTTCGGAGGAATCTTCGTTCTGCCAATCATCGTCCTCTTGAAACTTGGTTCATTGCGGTCTCACCAGGAGTCCTTTGAACGCCATATGGCTTCCGCAATCCATGATTTGCGGAGACGTATCGAGGATCAAACCGCGAGCCATCCCGAAGGTGTCTCGACCGAAATGGAGAAGCTCGCAAGTTCAGAAATTCACCCTGTTACGCAGACACCTTCCTCTCAAGGAGAGCCAGACTCACCGCAGTTGGCTGCGGATGTTGATCAACCCACACTTGAGAAGCAAAGCGAATCAGAACCGGACGTCGATGTCGTTCGGTCACCGAAGTCGCAAGACTCTTCGCGACCGGCATCCCAACAACCCACTGAGGAATCAACGCGTTCAACCCCAACCGTTTCGACATACAAAAGCTCAGCCCAGTTGTCTTCATTAGGTGGATCCCCAAGACGACCGGTACCAACGAGACCCGCACCGATTCACGAACCAAGTCAGTTCGAGACTGCTGCGAAAGAAGCTCTCGCAAAAATCTGGAACTGGATTATCGTTGGCGAAGATCACATGCCGAAAGGGGTCTCTGCGGAATTCGCGATCGCCAGCCAGTGGTTACTGCGTATCGGGATTCTATTGTTGGTTTTCGGGATTGGTTTCTTTGTGAAATATTCTGTCGAGCACGATTTGATTTCTCACACCGCGCGTGTCGGAATTACAGTCGTGGCTGGTCTGGGATTGCTGATAGGTGGAACGCGATTACTTGCGGGACAATTTAGTTTGATCGGGCAAGGTCTCATGGGGGCAGGCGTTGTTGCGCTCTACTTCGCTGCCTTCGCAGCAGACAGTTATTACCATCTCATAGCAACGGAAGCCGCTTTCGCAGCGATGGCCTGTGTGACCGCACTCAGTGGCTGGGTTGCTGTTAGATTCAAATCCAAGCTCGTCGCAGTGATCGGCGTTTTGGGCGGTTACCTGACGCCAATACTTCTCTCGACCGGCCATGTTGATTTCATCAGCCTGTACGGCTACATGCTGATTCTCGCAGTTGGAGTTCTTTGGGTGTGCAGTTGGCGAGGTTGGCCGCTGCTGAATTATCTGGCGATGGGTTGCCACTACTTTGTGTTCCTCCTCGCTCTCAATGATTTTGAGACGAGTCTCTTCTGGCATGTGATGCCGTTTTTGATTGGCACATTCGTCATCTTTTCAACGATGCCATTCATCTACAATCTTCGAACGCGAGTGAAGTCGAACCTGCTTGATGTGATCGTTTTGTTCCTGAATGCCGGGGTTTTCTTTGCGACAAGCTTCGAACTGATTGAAGAAGCATTCAGCCGCGAATGGGTCGCTGCCGCCACATTAGGACTCGCCGCGTTCTATGCGGCTCACGTTTATTATGCCTTGGTGAAGAAAGTTCTCGACCGGGAATTAATGATCAGCTTCCTAGGTCTCTCGGCATTTTTTGTTGCCGTAACGATGCCGCTATTGCTCTCGGAGCAATGGATTACCGTCAGTTGGTCCCTGCAAGCTGTCGTTCTGCTTTGGATTGCTGGCAAGCTCAACAGTCGGTTCCTGCGACATGCCGCTTATTTGCTTTATGGAATCGTGTTGTTCCGATTCGCGTTCATTGATTTGCCAGGGCAATATCTGCATGCAAATCTTATCGACCTGGAACTGAATGAATACTTGTTGAGACTGGGAGAACGCTTAGTGATGTTCGGCGTTCCCATCGCATCGCTTGCCGCTGCTTACAAACTGTTGGATTCAATCCCTGGCGAAGAACAAGGGTTGATCAGTCAGGCAAACGACATTTCGGATTGGGTTCAAAATAACTTCGCGATGCGATTCACATTGTTCGCTGGCGTGGGCATGCTGTTTGTCTATCTGCATTTGGAATTTTATCGCGTCTGCGGCGATTTCTTCCCCTTACTGCAAATGCCGGTGCTGACCATGATTTGGGTGGCGATGTGCTTGTTCCTCGTCGTCGAGCTTTCTCGGAAACCAAGCGAATTCCTCAGAACAACTCTCTACCTGTTCATCGCCGGAACGGTCATCAAGTTGTTTGTCTTCGACCTCACTTCCTGGGATCTCGCGGGTTTTCTCATATATCGCAGTGAACATTATCTCCCTGCCGAAGGTCTGATGCGGCTATTGGATTTCGGAATGATCATCGGCTTGCTGGTCTTCGCGTGTCGCGTACTATCCAAGGGAAGCGGAGAAGTTGACTTGCGAAAACAAATGGCATGGCTCGCGACGGGACTGCTGTTTGTATTCACAAGTCTGGAACTCAACACTTTCCTTGATCACTTCATCCCAGAGCTTCGTTCGGGAGGGATCTCGATTCTGTGGTCGATCTTTGCGCTCTCTCTGTTGTTGGTAGGAATTCAAAGAAGCCAACGTCCCACCCGCTACACAGGGCTGGTCTTGTTTACCATTGTTGCGTTCAAGGTTTTCTTCAACGATCTCGCATCGCTCGACCAGATCTACCGAATTGTGGCTTTCATCCTGCTGGGGATTCTGGTGATGTGTGGCTCGTTCCTGTACTTGAAACACAAACAATCGTTCTCAATCGAGCAAGAGACTGAGCTCGAGGTGATTCCAGATGAATAGATGCTTCCAATTCGTCATTCTAGTTTTCATTGCCCCCGGGATTCATTCCGGTGAAGCCGCTGAACCGCAGATGCTATTTCGGTGGTCTCGTGAAATCGACACCAGCTCGATTGATGAAGAAGAAATGCTCGTCTTACCACTTGATAGTGAAATCTACGGAGAAACGCAGAATTCGCTGAATGACATTGCAATTCAAAATGACAACGGCGATTTGGTTCCTTTCCTGATTCGCAAGCAGAAAAGAAAGGTCACCAGGGAATCAAAGAAAGCATGGCGCGCGGCGAATGTTCGATTAAACCCTGTCGGGAAAAACGGATTGGAAATCCACTTCGAATTGGACGAGAACGATCGCGCTCCGATGGGATTGAAAATCGTCACGCCGCTCAAGAATTTCGAGCAACGTCTTCAGGTGTTCGCTATCAATTCAGATGGAACAGAAACACCGCTGGCCGAAGATGCGTTGATCTACGATTATTCTCGCTACATGGATGTCCGACAAATCACTGTTCGTTTTTCGGAAACTTCTGCGCGAAAATTTCGAGCTGTGATCGATAATCCGACAACCGTTCAGCAGTCACAATTGGTGGAAATTACGAAAAAACTTCAAGCAGGTAGCGAAGTTTCAAGCGAAACTCGCTCGATGACTGAGGAACGTCCGTTCCGAATGGATCGCATCGAATTCTGGACTGAGGTTGAAACTTTCAGTCAGGTGAGCAACGCGCATCCATATGAAGTTCGTAAAAAAAAGATCAGCTCTTTTCCTGAAGAAGGTCAAACTGGAATTGAGATTCAAACGAATGGGGAACCGCTGACCTCATTCCGGATTTCAACATCATCAAAGAATTTTCAACGGACCGCTACGCTCTATAAGGTGTCTCACACCGAAGGGACTGTTGAATGGCACCGTCAACTCGCCAGCACTCAACTTCGTCGATTTGATTTCCGGGAACTGAAAGAAGAACACCTGACGTTGCGTTTCCCTGAGAACCGACATCGTCATTTTCAAATCGTCATCGACAACCACGAAAGTCAACCGGTTGAAATCGATGGCATCAAAGCGTTTGGGCAACTTGAAGAACTGGTCTTCTTTGCTGAGAAGAACCAGAAATACAGCCTACTCTACGGAGACAAAGACGCCGAAAAAATCCAACTCGATACTGCCGCTTTACAAGCCGCTCTTGGCAATAAAATTCAGCCGATTCTCGTGACCATGGGAGTCCCACAAAAACGTGATCTCTCGCAGATTCCGCCGCGTTCACTAGATTTTCGTGATTACATCAACAATCCTTTCTTGATAGGGGCAGTCGTTTTCATCATGATTGCAGTCCTCGCACGCTTTCTTTATTCAGCGGCACAACAAATTGATTCCGCCAGCGATGACCAGGAGACAAATTCGTGAAAAACACCGCAATGGCTTTCGTCTTTCTTGCTTTTCTTTCGCAGCAGACATTTGCTGAAAAACACCCATTTGCCGCCGACAACATTACGAGTCTGACGAATAACAGTGTGAAGTATCAGGTTTCCAAGACGCATTACGTCACAATCAAGGTCGGAGACATTACGGCAATAGTTGTGGATAACGCGGCTATCGACATCCCGGAACTCCCAAACCACAGAGCAGGCTACAACGGAATTGCTTCTCTCAAACATCGCAAAAATGGAACCAATCTCTTTGTTCCGTCAATTGCTGGACTGAACTTCGAACATATCCACGACGGCACCGCTGCAAACCTGAAAGAGAAATTTGAACCCCGCAAGTTCCCGATGGAGTTGCGAATCATTGACGAATACACCGTGGAACTCTATCAGCCACCGACCGGGAATTTTCAACTCGAAAGCTGCGGTCGCTATCACTTCAACGAAGATGGTTCGATTGATTACACCTTTGAATGCATCCCCCGTGCGGACAGTTTTGCGCAAGGATACATCGGACTCTTCTGGGCGAGTTACATCAACGCTCCGGAAGACAAAGCGATTCACTTCACAGGAGAACCTGTCGCAGGCGGACCACCTCGAAAAATTCGGGCAGTCACTCCAAAGCACGGAGTCGAAGCCGTTCATGTTCCCAAAGGAAACAAATGGTTTCCGCCGGTTGAAAAGACGTTTCCACTGTCGTTGGTCGCAAACCGGTCGAACTACGTCTACACGAATCCCGAGTATTACGGCGTGCGAGATGGCTTGGCGTTCACGCAGAGTTTTCGTGAGCGCGACAGTATCTTCATCGTTCAGTCACCTTCTGGTGGCGGGAACGGAAACCCTGCCTGGGATTTTCAATGGTTCATTCCGAAATACAAGGTTGGTGAAGCTTACGGGTTCACCATGCACGCGGATTATCGCAGTGTTGACTCGCAATCGAACTGAGTATTCGATTGCGAATCATTGTATTGAGCTTTTTACGAATTCGACGCATATTTGACTTGCTCTCCTCAGGCGATCAGCTCAGGGAGAATCATTTCTTCGTAGACTCGAATCACCTCGGCAGGGTGACCGGTTGGAGACGGTTTCTCCACGTAGGAGTTCGCTCCCTGAATCACCATTTCATTTCCTTCTCCGCGACCGTGTGTAGTCGGTGAGACAATTCCAATAATCGCAATATCGCTATCTTGCTCACGTAATTGACGAATGATGTCACTACCAGAGACTCCCACGAGAGACTCATCAACCAAAATGATATGAGGACGTCGGGCGCGATGGAGGTCGAGTGCTTCCTGCTCTGTTTTTGCGTAACTCACGAGTTCCAATCTCGGGTTCGTTTCGAATGTTTCCTGAAACAGATGCCTCATCAAGGCTCCATCGTCAACAAAAATCACTCGCACACGATTTGGCCAAACCACTATTTCTCTCCCGTTTTATTTTTTGTAACACTTCAGCGGAATGATTTGACCTGGATACTGGACAGTCAATGTGTGATCTTCGGCAAATGAAATTGATCGCCACAGAGATCACAAAAAAGACCAAGAGATATGAATGAGTGCTGGGAAAGTCTCCTTAAAGTAGTCCTTGGATAACAGACTTTCTCATTGCTCACTCACGCTTTCTTCCTCTGTGAACTCTGTGGCAAATTTCTCGAATTGCAAATCGTTCGAGCTGTGCATATCGTTCGCTGCTTCGTCTATGAATGTCTCTGCAAACTCGGCGAATCGAGAAGAACTCTCAACGCCCCCACTTTCAGCGAATGTCTTCAAAAATGGATTCTCCAGCGCGTGATACCAGCGCATGACAGCCGTCAGTTCATCAGGAAGATTACTCAATTGCCCATACAATTCTGCAAAATCGAAATGCGAGATTCCAAGTTGCTGCGATTCATGCAGCGTCGGGTCATCACGTTCTTCAAAAGTGAGCGGATCAATGGCTGAATTGATTAGGCGGTGAAATTTTACGCAACATCGACAATTAACTTTCTGCCTCCGACTCAAACCAAACGTTTCTATTTTCTTATGGAAGCTCTGATTCACCGTGGCTACAGAAAAGAAGGAGATGTTCTATACTACTCGGCACATAATTTCTGATTGAGAATGGAAAGACAGATGGCGAAGCAGATTCTACTTTTGGCTGGGGATTTCGTTGAAGACTACGAAATCATGATCCCGTTTCAGATGCTGCAAATGCTGGGGTATACGGTCCACGCGGTTTGTCCAGACAAATGTGCAGGCGATCAGGTGCGCACTGCCATTCACGATTTCGAAGGTGACCAAACTTACAGCGAAAAGCCTGGTCACAATTTTACGCTCAACGCAACGTTCAGCGAGGTCGACGCTGCCAGCTACGATGCACTCGTCATACCCGGTGGTCGAGCACCTGAGTATTTGCGGTTAAACTCGGATGTCCTCGATATCGTGCGTCACTTCTCCGAAACAAGCAAACCGATTGCCGCCATTTGCCATGGTTTGCAAATACTCGCCGCGGCAGGTGTTCTCGCCGGACGAACATGCACCGCTTACCCGGCGTGTGGTCCAGAAGTGACTCTCGCTGGAGGTGAATATAAATCGATCGATGTCTCGGCAGCCTGTGTCGATGGCAACCTCGTCACCGCTCCGGCGTGGCCTGCTCATCCAGCGTGGATTGCCGAGTTCGTGAAGGTACTCGGCGCGAAGATTGAAATCTGAAATACAACCAATTCAAGTCATCATTCTTTAGCCGCACATTTGAAATGTTTGGCTGCGCAGCAAAAACACAGAGCAACATCATGTCTAATGAATCAAACTACTGGCTTCGCGTTGGCTCCCTGATGGGATTGCTGGCGGTCGTTTTCGGAGCATTCGCAGCTCACGGATTGGATGAGCCATTGCTGAAATTGTACGGCGAGAAGACGAAAGAAGTCCTCGGAACCGAAATTCCAGCGGCACAAAAATATCTCGCCGATTTCAAAACTGCCGCCGAATATCAAATGTATCACGCTCTAGCAATTCTGGCGGTCGCATTACTCCCAGCGTCGGTTTCACGTCGCACCGTCAACATTGCTGGCTGGTCCTTTCTGCTCGGAATCCTGCTCTTCTCTGGCAGCCTGTACGTTTTGGTTCTGACAGGTCAAACCAAACTCGGAATGATCACGCCGCTCGGGGGCGTCTTCTTCCTCATCGGCTGGGGAGCACTCATCATGGCGACGTTTCAAACTCGGACTGAGTAACTGAACTCAGCGAATTGAATGTTTAGCCGGATACTAAAAGTGTCCGGCTCATCGAAGAGGCAGTGATTTTGGAGAAAACATACAGTGGTCACCGCAAAGACAGACCGAGATTGGGACGAGAAATACAGCACTGGAAACACGCCATGGGATTCGGACCTGGCTTCACAGGAGTTGCGGAACGTTCTCGCGGAGGCGAAACTTCCAGCAGGGAGTGCGATCGAACTTGGGTGTGGAACCGGAACAAACGCGGTCTATCTGGCGAAGGAAGGTTGGCAGGTGACCGGTGTCGATTGCGTTTCCCAGGCTCTTGAAGAAGCAAATCGTAAAGCTGACAGCGCTGGCGTTAGCATTGCCTGGATCGAAGCAGACGTGCAGAATTTTGGTGCTGGATGCGAACCATTTGATTTCCTATTTGATCGAGGCTGCTACCATTGCTGCCGACGCGTTGACCTCGATGGTTACTTCAACACGTTGAAAAACGTAACTCAACCGGGAAGCCATATGCTCTGCTTGTGCGGGAATCCGAATGAAGAGGCCGACGGCGGTCCGCCACGTGTTGCGGAAGAGGATGTTCGACGAGAGTTTGAATCACTTTTTGAGATCCTGCACCTCCGTCCGTTCCACTTCGAAGATGCCGGAAGCGTCCAAGGTCCACTCGGCTGGTCTGTTTGGATGAGGAGGAAGTGAACGAAATGGAAAACCGAGAAAGGAGGATAGAGAAGTAACTCCATTCTCCATTCCTCTTCCCAAACGCTTGAGTAACATTACCCGTTCCGCTCCAATGCTCTTCCTTTCACTCTCTGTTCACAAATGAATTTCGTTATGATCGATGGTCCGGATCTTCCCTCGCATCTTGTTCACCTAAGATCATTGATTGAAGCACGCCTCAATTTCGATTCTCAGCTCTCGCTGGACTGCCCCCGACAACTTCTCGAGTCGATTCGTTACAGCTTACGGGCACCTGGAAAGAGAATTCGTCCGTGCCTGGCGATGTTGGCGTGCGAAGCTTGCGGAGGTGATCCTAAGGACGCGTTGCCAGCGGCTTCTGCACTGGAAATGATCCACTGCTATTCGCTCATCCACGATGATCTTCCAGCAATGGACGATGACAAACTGCGGCGCGGTCGGCCAACGAACCATATTCAATTCAACGAAGCGACCGCTATTCTCGCTGGAGATGGATTGCTGACCCTCGCCTTCGAGACCCTCGCGAAGAACATCTCTGATCCACAAATTGCGGTTGCCTGCATTGCCGATCTCGCGTCTGCTGCGGGAGCAGAGGGAATGGTCGGTGGTCAACAAGCCGACCTAGAAGGAGAAGTAGCGGAACAAGTTTCTCTAGAAGAATTAGAAGCCATTCACCGCCGAAAAACGGGACGGCTACTGACAGTTCCCCTCTTAATGGGTGGTCGACTTGCCGGTGCAAACGGTGAAACCCTAAATAATCTCAAGATTTACGGCGAATCGGTTGGATTAGCGTTCCAAATTGCGGATGATCTCTTGGATGTTGTCGGAGATTCGAGCAAAATGGGAAAGAACGTCCAAAAAGACGCCGACCACGGAAAGTCGACCTATCCGGCGCTCATGGGAGTGGAGGAAAGTCGCAAAAAAGCAAATTTGTTAATCGAACAGGGCTGCGAGGCGATCACAGATTTCGGTGACCGCGGAAACCATCTTGCAGCCTTGGCAAAATATATCGTCGAGCGAGACCACTAGAGCAGCCGGTAGGGTGGGTGAAGTTCGGAATTTACTCACGACCGTGGGTTGCGCAAGAAAACGTGAGCGTCCTTGTCCCATTGATCAGCGGTAATTTTGAGAACGTAACCCACCATCTAACTAGCGACTTGCTTCACCCACCCTACGACCAACTGAAAAACGCTGCCTTCCACGAGGCAGAACGTACACACCAATACGAAAAGTGTCCTAATGGAATATCAACTCCTGCCAATGATTGGTTCTCCCAAGGAATTGGAAAGCCTGTCAGAAGATCAGTTGAAGCAACTTGCCGGTGAGATTCGAGAATCTCTGTGTGAAGTTGTTGCGGATCGACCTGCGCATTTTGCGAGCAATCTGGGAGTTGTGGAACTTTGCCTAGCGTTGCATTTGACGTTCGACTTTTCGAAGGATCGACTGATCTGGGATACTGGGCACCAGATATATCCGCACAAACTCATTACCGGTCGCTATCCACAGTTTGACACGATCCGCCGCAAAGGTGGGTTGATGGGATATCCCAATCCTGAAGAAAGTGACTACGACCTCTTTATGACGGGGCATGCTGGCGCGAGCGTCTCCACCGTTCTTGGCTTGAAGGCAGGGGACGACTTGTTGCACCCAGAGGATGGACGTAAAGCCGTCGCGGTTCTGGGCGATGGTGCTTTGCCATCCGGAGTGGTTTTCGAAGCCTTCAACAATGCGGCTGAGTTAAACAAAGATCTTCTCGTCGTTCTGAACGATAATCAGATGGGGATTTGTCCCCGGGTCGGTGGTGTGGCGACTTACCTCGACAAAGCCCGCGTGGCGCCATTTTACAATGGGTTGAAGCGGGACGTTTCGTGGCTGCTGAACAAAGTTCCGATGATCGGGGAATCTGCTGCCGAGAAAGTCGGGCAGTTCAAAGACGCTGTGAAGACCTTCCTCCACGGCGGAATGATGTTCGAGGCGATGGGCTTTCGATACGTCGGTCCGGTCGATGGACACGATCTGCGGGCGCTGCGTAATGCTCTGAAAATGGTCAAGGAAGTCAAAGGACCGGTCTTACTGCATGTCTTCACCGAGAAAGGTCACGGATTCAAACCTGCCACGGAGAACCCTGTCAAGTTTCATGCTCCGTCTCCATTCTGCCGCGACAACGAAGTCGGTGTCGTTTTTCAAAAGAAAGGATCGAAACCGGCGTACACCGATGTTGTCAGTGAGACGCTGCATTCGATGATGCAAAAAGACGAACGTGTTTGTGTGCTGACTGCCGCGATGTGCCAAGGGAACAAGCTCGATCAAATTCGTACCGACTTCCCGGATCGCTTCTTCGATACCGGAATCTGTGAAGCGCACGCAGTCGCTTTTGCAGCCGGAATGGCAAAGGCCGGAATGCGGCCTGTTGTCGATATTTATAGTACGTTCCTGCAACGCAGTTTTGATCATATCTTTCAGGAAGTTGCCCTTCAGAACTTGCCGGTCACGTTCTGTCTCGACAGAGCCGGACTGTGTGGTCCCGATGGTCCGACTCACCATGGGGCATTCGATGTCTCGTACATGCGCGTCTTCCCGAACATTACAGTAATGGCCCCGGGAGATGCTGAAGACGTCGCCCCGATGCTTGAGTTTTGTAGTGCGCACGATGGACCAACATCGATTCGCTATCCCAAGACAGGCGCCGAATCTGTGGAGCGCGAAGTCGCGCCGATTGAATACGGCAAGTCAGAAGTCGTCACTTGGGGAGAAGACGGGATGTTTGTCGCGTTTGGAGCATTGCTCCCGAACTGTGTCGCCGCGGCTGAACGACTGGCAAAGGACGGTTTGGACATCGGCGTGATCAACGCTCGGTTCCTGCGACCGCTCGACACAGAAGTGATCTTCAAAGCCATTCGCGAAACGAACTTCGTCATCACCGTGGAAGAAAATACGCTCTGCGGCGGTTTTGGCAGTACCGTTCTCGAAGCCGCCAACGACGCTGGACTCAACACGTCAAATATCCGTCGCTTGGGGATTCCGGATCACTTCATCGAACATGGCGAGCGTGGCGAACTTCTCTCAGACTTGGGATTAGACGTTGCCGGTCTCATGGCAACCGTCCATGACTTGGCAGCAAAAAATGCGAAGGCTGATTCGGATTCACTGGCTGTGTAGTGGGTTCTTAATGATCTATCATACGCGATCTTAAATCAGTTCCTTCGGTACCTGACCGCCGGGAACGAGATGCATGGGGCGGTTGGAAGGATCGAGGATGGTCTCGTCGGTATTCAATCCGAGAGCGTGATAGACGATGG
>DAOUPA010000095.1 GCA_030626405.1 Planctomicrobium sp. | reverse complement strand
ATCGGGCTGCCAGTACTTCGAAACGGGACTCCCTGATAAGTGGTCGGCAGAAATCCACTCGACCACAACGTGTTGCCTGCGCGCGGACCACGTGGTCCCGACTGCAAGACAACAAACCCAGGCAGGTTCTGTGACTCACTGCCAAGGCCGTACGTTGCCCAGGAACCAAGGCTCGGCCTCCCAGGTGATTGAAATCCGCAATTCATAAACAACTTGGCAGGGCCATGATTGAAGACATCCGTTTTGATTCCCCGTAGCCAGCAGACATCATCCACGATGTTCTGATGATGCGGCAGCAAATCGCTGAGGTCCATGCCGCACTCGCCGTACTTCTGGAACGTCCGTTCGCAACCGAGCAGTTTCGTGTCTGGTTTGAGAAACGCGAAGCGGCGCCCTTTCGTCAAACTCTCCGGCGGGGTCTTTTGATGAAACTTATTGAGAACAGGCTTCGGTTCGAACAGTTCGAGTTGACTCGGACCACCTGCCATGAAGAGGAAAATCACGTTTTTGATCTTCGCCGGGAAGTGCCCACCACGCGGTTGCATCGGCTGAGCAACAGACGCGGCAGAACTATCAGCGAGCATATTCGTCAACGCAATGCTGCCGAGCGTCAATCCAGATTGTTGAAGAAACTGCCGACGCGATGCGTCTTTTTGTAATTCAGACAGATGATTCTGTTCGGTAGTCATCGTGATGTCTTGCCAGTTGAGTATTAAGTATGTGGGAGGTGACTCAGTTGCGGGTCATAAATTCATCGGCGTTCATAATCACTCGGGCGAGGCTGGTGAGGGCTGCCAGTCGGATTCGATCTGTACCTTCCAGATCGCTCTTCACAAATTCATTCGCTGCCGCAGGTGTTGTCTGGAATCGTTCGGATTCGCGTTGATGGAACTCCAACAAAACTGCACGTTCCAATTTGTTCGGAGATCTTGTCATTGCTAAACGGAACATTTGAAAGCATTTCTCCTCATCGGTCATCAAGCTTTCGTCAATGTTGACACGCTTGGCTAATCCTTGCGCGAATTCGTGGAAGACGAGATCGTTCGCCATTGTGAGCGATTGCAGTGGTGTGTTGGAGCGTGCGCGGCGCGTGCAGGTGACACTGAAGTCGGGAGCGTCGAATGTTGTGAGCAATGGATACGGCGCGCTGCGGTAGAACATGGTATACATCGTCCGGCGAAAGCGATTTGGCCCGGTTTCGGTCGGCCAGCTCTTTTTGTTTTGAGTGAAGTTATAGACGCCATCCGGTTGAGGTGGATGAACACTGGGGCCACCCAATTTAGGGGTGAGGAGGCCACTCGCGGCAAGTGCCTGATCTCGAACGATTTCGGCTTCAACCCGGAACCGTGACTGACGTCCGAGTAAGTAATTCCCAGGGTCCTGCTGCATCAATTCTGGCCTGAAGTCACTCGCTTGCCGGTAGGTTGCCGAGCTCACAATTTGCCGATGCAGCTTCTTCATCGACCAGCCGTTCTCGATGAAATTGACTGCCAACCAATCAAGCAGATTTGGATGCGATGGCACCGACCCTTGGAAACCGAAGTCGTTTTCAGTTTCGACCAATCCGCGACCGAAATACTTCCCCCAGACTCGGTTCACTGTCACTCTGGAAGTGAGCGGATTCTCTCGCGAGGTCAGCCAGTTCGCGAAGTCGATGCGATTTTCCAGTTTCGGCATCTCTGTTGTCGTCACCAACGACGCAGGCACGGTCGGTAGTAAGGGGCCAGCTTCTTCATCTGGATCAAGGAAGTCACCACGAATCAGCCGGTAGGTTTTCGGCGTTTCCTTTTGTTCCTTGATGACCATCTGCTTCGCCGCTTTGCCTTTGCCGGGCAGGGATGCTTCGAGTTCACTGACTCTCTTTTTGATGGCAGCCAGTTCGGCTTTTATTTTTCCATGCTCTTCGGCGGCAGGAACTGGTGTTATCGAGAGATCGAACGCAAAGCGACCGACTTGATAATTTGCATTCGTGTTATGTTGCATCACGATTTGGACAGTCTCTCCGTGGATGTCAATCGGCTCCGCCAAAGCAAGAATTGCCTCGTGTGGCGCGTTCATTTTCTTGCCGGATTTCGCCTGAGTTCCATCAACATTGATCGCCCATCCAGACTTCGGATCGTCATCAATGACACCGTGTATTGAAAATTTTGGCTGGCTATGATCTGCCCAGACCAGTGAGAATTTTTGATCTTCGCCACCAACTTGTAAATTCAAGTTTGTAAGCACAAAGTTTCCGTTACCGGCAAGGCCAGGACCATTATTGGGGAGAGAAGGATCGGTCAGCACGCGGAGACGAATCGCAGTCAGTTGAAATACTGTTCTTTTATCATCTTTCGGTGCTTGCAATTCGATGTTGTACGACGTATTCGGTGCAACATCATTCGCGGCGAGTAGCGAACCATCGTCGAGTTTCTTGAGTGGGACGTTTTCGTCAGCGGTATGACTGAGAAGTGTTGGTGTCTGCCATTTCCAATCGACCGATGCCAAACCGGTTTCATCTTTGACTTGTTTTTCCAGCGGGGCAACTTGAGCTCGCAATTGTTTCAGTTCGGCAAGTTGCTGCTTTTGCTCTTCGCTCCACCCGAAGATTTCGCCTTCATGAATTTCCACAGTCGGCCCGACATTATTGGAGTCCGTCGCTCCGTTGAAAATCGCATACATGCTGTAGTATTCGTCGTGCGAAATTGGATCGAACTTGTGTGAATGACATTGAGCGCAACCGACTGTTAGCCCGAGCCAGACGGCTCCGGTCGTGTTTGTTCTGTCGATCAATGCTTCGTTGCGAAACTGATCCGCCTTCACGCCACCTTCCTGATTGATCATCGTATTTCGATGAAACGCCGTCGCTACGAGTTGATTTTTTGTTGCTTCTGGCAGGAGATCGCCAGCAAGCTGCTCCAGCGTAAATTGGTCGAATGGCATATCTGCATTGATTGCAGAGATCACCCAGTCACGGTAAGGCCACATGATGCGCGGGCCATCAATTGTGTACCCACTCGAATCGGCATACCGTGCCTGATCAAGCCAGTGCCGACCCCACCGTTCGCCATAGTGCGGACTTGCCAACAAACGGTCGACAAGTTTTGCGTAGGCATCTGGAGAAGAGTCGTTCAAGAATGCGTCGACTACCTTCGGGTCAGGAAGCAGTCCAAGCAAGTCCTGGTAGAGTCTGCGAATGAGGACTTCTCGATTCGCCTCTGGTGAAGGAGTCAGTCCTTCGCGTTTCAATTTACGAAGAACGAACGCATCGATTTCATTTCGGCACCACGCGTCATCAATAGAAGCAGGAATCTCCGGTTTCTCGATTCGCTGGAAGGCCCAGTGTTCGCTGTAGTCTGCACCGGACTTGATCCATTTTTCCAGTGTGGAAATTTGTGCACCTGAAAGAGGTTTGTTCGCCTCACGCGGCGGCATTTGTATTGAGTCGTCGTGAGTCTTGATTCGCGAGAGAATTTCGCTTTCGCTCAACTTGTCGAGATTGATCGCACCCATCTCAACGGCAGCATCGCGGACATCAAGTCTCAGATCTGCCTCACGAGCCTCTTCATCGGCACCATGACACTGAAAGCAATGGTTCGAAAGAATCGGGCGGATGTCCCGACCGAAATCAGGTGCGTTTTCAGCGAAGAGACTGGCACCGAAAGACGTGGACAGGATCACGGCCATCAGGTGCAAACTGCTCGCCCCAAGGTTCCCAAACAATCGCTTGAGCCAATTATTACTTTGTGTCAAAAATCGCAAGTTCACACCCAATTTATGTTGATGGCAGGATCACTCTCTTCAAGTGACTGTTCTTCGTCGGCGGGACGACTGATCGACATCAATCGTCGGGCAATTATACGTGATGACTCACATTGCCGTAAACAATAGTCCCGTCATCGAACACGAAAAGGCTGGATCCTGCCTGACCATTCTGCTTCATCACGCCTTGCTGCTTGTTGTGAGACGTGCTGGCATTTATTGTATTGGTTGTTGTTTCGATCCGATATCACCAATCGTCGAACGGAGTTGTGAGTGACCAGCGTTGATTCGATTCTCGGAGCAATTGAATTCGGAAGCCAGCAATGGTTCTGGCCCGTCGTCGGAATGATTGCTGTGGGCTTCCTTCTTCTGCTTGCGTCGTATCGCGACTCATCACAACCATTCGCTTTCAAAACATTGCTGATCACACTGAAAGTTTGCGGGATCGGGTTGGTGGCGCTGTGCCTGTTGAATCCGACTCTTGTTCAAAATCAAATTCGTCCTGGTGAAAACATCATCGTGCTGCTGGTCGACAATAGTGCCAGCATGAAGATTCAGGAACAAGGCGATGAATCTCGAGGGAGCCGCGTGATAGCGATGCTCGAACGTGATCGTGAAGAATGGCTCACGCGGCTCACGCAAGATTTTGACTTACGACGATACGCCTTCGATGATCGCTTGAATCAGATTGAAGATTTTCCTGCACTGGAATTCGATGGTCGACGAAGCCAACTCACGGCGGCGCTGAAGTCCATTGAACGACGATTTCGCAATCGACCATTAGCAGGAATCATGCTGCTCTCGGATGGCAACGCCAGCGATTTCAGCGAACTGGTAACGCTGGACCTCAAGGTTCCTCTCTACCCGATTCTTGATGCAGTGAATGAGGCTCCTTTATTTGACATTTCAGTCGATCAACTCGCAGTCACTGAAAGTCCGTTCGAGGATGCACCGGTCACAGTCACTGCGACGATTGCGACAACCTCGGAAACCGACGTTCGAGTTATCGTCTCTCTTCAAGAGAAAGACGCCACTGAAGACAAGACAGGTCAACAAAAAACAATCACCGTGCATAGAAACGCTCCGGCAACAGTTCGATTTCAACTGAAGCCTGAATCGCCTGGTGTCCGTTTTTATCGATTGTCGATCACGCCAGACGATAATTCCGAAGCCTCCTTAGACCTTCAAGAGGCGACTCTAAAAAACAATCAGCGACTCCTCACGATTGATCGTGAGACGCGGAAGAACCGAATTCTGTATGTGGCTGGGCGGCCGAACTGGGAGTACAAGTTTTTCAATCGAGCAGTTGCTGAAGATCGCGAAATTGATCTAGTGAGTATGATTCGGATCGCAAAGAAAGAAGCGAAGTTTGATTTCCGCGGACGTGTTGGTGAAGAGGCGAACTCACTCTTCCGAGGTCAGAACCGGGAGGTCGACGAAGAAACCGAATCGTTCGATCAGGCGGTGATCATCCGTTTGAACACGCGCGATGCGGAGGAGCTTCGAGATGGTTTTCCGAAGACGAAGGAAGAGTTGTACAAGTACGATGCCGTGATTCTTGATGATATCGAAGCCTCGTTTTTCACGCCGGACCAACAGACTCTCCTGGACCGTTTCGTCTCCGAACGTGGTGGTGGGTTGATGATGCTCGGTGGGCGAGATTCGTTTCGTCATGGAAAATGGCACAAAACGCCATTACGCGATGTCTTGCCAGTTTATCTCGATCAAAGCGGCGAAAGCCACGCTGGTCATCTGAAATGGGATCTCACGCGCGAAGGCTGGCTCGAACCCTGGATGCGGGTTCGCTCGACCGAAGTTGAAGAACAACAACGACTCGTCGAGGCGCCTGCCCTTCAAATCCTAAGTTCTGCCCGTGAAACGAAACCTGGTGCGCGGGTGTTTTCCGAAATTGAAGATGAGTCGACAGGCCGCTTCCCGGCGGTGGTGGCTCAGCAATACGGACGCGGACGTTCCGTCGCGGTACTGGTCGGGGATTTGTGGAGATGGTCGATCAAGCGGGGAGAGAACGACGAAGACGATCTCGCCCAAAGCTGGAGGCAGATGGTTCGTTGGCTCGTCGCCGAGGTTCCGCACCCACTGGAAACCGAAATCGAATGGGTCGAACTGGGCTCCACTCCTACCGTCCAGTTTTCTGTTCGCCTTCGAACTAAAGAGTACCAGCCCAGGGAAAACGCGACCGTCTCGATCTCTGTGCAGCCACCGGAAGGGGAGGCGATGACACTCGACGCAGAACCAAGTCTCGAGGAACCAGGCTTGTTCGTCGCAACATTTGTTCCCCGTGACGAAGGTGCGTACATGGCCGAAGTGCAAGTCGATGGCGAAGTGGAAACCCCTTCGCAATCCATGAAACTCGGCTGGACCACCCAACCAGACGAAGAAGAATTCCGCCGAATCGAAATTCACCGCGATGCCTTGGAATCACTCGCGAAGCGGTCTTCCGGTAAGGTCATCACCGTGAGCGAACTTCCCGAATTTGTTCGAGAGCTTCCCCATAAAGAAATGCCTGTCACGGAGATCAAAACAACGCCGCTGTGGCATTCGCCGCTCATTTTGCTCCTGGCGCTCTTTTGCTTTGCGTCTGAATGGGGACTGCGAAGATGGAAGGGGCTGCCATGATTCGGATTTTGCTTATCATCTTGGTCGCCATGCTTGCCGTCTTTTCAGTTGTGCAAGCAGAGGAGACGACGCCGCGCGGCGACTTGTTGATCATTCAGGGGTCCGCCGGAGAAGAAGAATATGGAACCCTCTTCACGACATGGGCCTCTCGCTGGGAAAAGGCAGCGAATCAGGGAGGTTTGCAGGCGGCTCATGTTTCATCTGGAGATGGCGAGAAATCTCAGAAGGACCTCATTACCGAGTTTCTTGTTCAGCAGCAACCGGAGAGTACCCTACCGCTCTGGATCGTGATGATTGGACACGGAACTTACGACGGTCGAGCCGCGAAATTAAACCTCGAAGGCCCGGACCTGTCTGCCAAAGAACTTGATGGCTTTCTGGCGAAAGTCTCGCGCCCGACAATTATTATCAACTGTTCTTCGTCGAGTGCCCCGTTCCTGGAAGCGTTGTCACAGGACAACCGCATCGTGCTGACATCAACTCGCAGCGGCGAGCAAGTCAACTTCTCACGGTTCGGCGAGTTTCTCTCTCTGGCAATCGGCGACAGTGCCGCCGATCTCGACAAGGACAAACAGACTTCACTTCTGGAAGCCTTCCTGAGCGCATCCAGAAAAACAGTAGAGTATTACGAAGCGGACGGTCGCATCCCGACCGAAAACGCCTTGCTCGACGACAACGGCGACGGCAAAGGAACCCGCGCGACAGCGTTTCAAGGATTTCGCGCTGTCGCGAAACCACAAGAAAAAGGAACCCTCCTCGACGGCTTCCGCGCCCATCAACTTCACCTGATCGCGAATGATGCCGACAAGGATCTCTCGCCAGAAGTCATCGCCCAGAGAAATGAACTCGAACAAGAAATCGAGCTCCTACGCAGCAACAAAAGCAACTTCACCGAAGACGAATATTATTCAAAACTGGAGAAACTCTTTTTGGAAATGGCAGAGCTTGTTCTTCAAAAAAATAATACCGCAAAGAAAACGAAATCCGAATGATCATTCAATACTCCTCTCGGCGATTCTTATCGCGACCATGGAGAACGATCCGCTTGTGTTTCCTTTCCTTCGTCGGGATGTCTGCGATAACTTCCGCCGCCGATTCGCCGGGACTTCGCGTCTTCATTCTTGCTGGTCAATCGAACATGGAAGGCAAGGGGGCCATCGAGCATTTGGAGCAGTTGCTCGATGGAGAATCTTCGAATGAATACTCGCACCTCCGGGACAAGAAGGGGTGGGTTGAGCGAAATGATGTTTCGATCAAGTTCTTCGAAAAGAAAGGTCCGCTCTCGGTTGGATATGGAATACCTGCGAATCGAATTGGACCGGAACTGGGGTTTGGACATATTGTCGGTCAGAAGTTTGACGAACATGTTCTACTGATCAAAACGGCATGGGGTGGACGCAATCTCGCCATTGATTTTCGTTCACAAGGAGCGGGAATCGGCAACTACAAGAAAAGAGACCGAGAGACGAAAGAACTCATCTCGGTCCCAGATCAGGATTACGGAAAAACCTACCGTGAAATGATTGCCGAAATCCGTGATACGTTATCACACATCGAAGATTTCGTCCCGTCTGGTGTCGCAAAGAATGGATTTGAACTCTCCGGCTTCGTGTTCTTCCAAGGCTTCAATGACATTATCAACAACGAGTTTTCAGCAGAGTACGAAGCAAACCTCGCTCACTTTATCCGCGATGTCAGAAAAGACCTCGGCGCGCCAGAGTTGCCTTTCGTAATTGGTGAATTGGGACAACAAGGGACAATGCCAGAGAAACGCTATGAAGAGAAGCATTTCCGTTTTCGTCGTGGACAGAAATCTGTTGCCGAACTGTCAGAGTTTAAGAGAACGGTCGCCTTCGTGAAAACGAGTCCTTTCGTCATCAAAGACGCCGAGAGTTTCGATGGTGGATACCACTATTTCGGAAGGGCAGACACGTTTTACTCTATCGGCGAATCGTTCGGGACCGCCATGCTGCTGATGTGCCGGGACGATCCCGTCAAATATTCAAGGAAAAAGCAGTAAATCCAGTACTCGCGCACAGTTTCAAAATCAAAATCGGGCTGTTACTATCTTCGGTTCATAAAAAGGACTGAAACAAATCTCAAAACTGGCGTTGCAACTCTTGTTCGCGCCTACAATGGAGTGAGGAACAATCACATGCTCCGATACGGATTATTTCTTTTTGTCGCAGGGATGGTGATGACAATGACAGGAACGTCGCAGGTAACGGGTGCGGAGAAGGTGACGTCTGTTGAGGGAATCACCGAATACCAATTGGAAAACGGCGTTCGAATTTTGCTGTTTCCAGATCCGTCCAAACCGCAAGTGACTGTCAACATGACTGTCTTCGTCGGGTCGCGTCACGAAGGTTACGGCGAAGCTGGCATGGCACACTTGCTGGAACACATGCTGTTCAAAGGGACGCCTGATCATCCGAAAATCCCCAAAGTGCTCAAGGCACATGGTGCGGATTTCAATGGAACAACCTGGCTCGACCGGACGAACTATTACGAAACGCTCCCTGCCAGTGAAGAGAACCTGAGTTTCGCGCTCAAGCTCGAAGCGGACCGGTTGATTAACAGTTACGTGAAAGGTGAAGACCTTGAATCGGAAATGACCGTTGTGCGAAATGAATTCGAGCGAGGCGAAAATTCGCCCTCCCGAATTCTGGGACAGAAGGTGATGTCCACGGCGTACGAATGGCACAACTACGGTCAGTCGACCATCGGTAATCGAGCAGATATCGAACGCGTGCCGGTCCAATCGTTGAAGCGGTTCTACAAGAAGTATTACCAACCAGACAACATCATGGTGATTGTTGCTGGTGCGTTTGAGCCTGAATTTGCTCTCAAAGAGATTGAAGCCAACTTTGGAACCATCCCGAGACCGGACCGTGTTCTGGAAAATCCATACACCGAAGAACCGGCCCAAGACGGGGAACGCCTGGTCACCTTGCGTCGCGTCGGTGATGTCGGTCTTGCGGCAGCAATGTATCACACATCTTCTGGTGCGCATCCAGAATATGTTTCCGTTGATGTTCTGGAACATATCATGACCTCCTCTCCATCGGGACGGTTGTACGAGGGTCTTGTTGAAACCAAGTTGGCGGCGAGCGTCACCGGCGGTGCCTATGCGTTGCATGATCCAGGTATTCTTCGATTTATGGCGGAAGCATCGCCGGGAGTTGAACCGCGCGATGTTCTTTCGAAAATGCTCGAAATCCTGGAGACCATCGGTGAAGATGGCGTGACAGTCGAAGAGGTCGAAAGAGCGAAACTGTACTGGATGAAAACATGGGAAATGTCTCTCGCGGACAGTAGCAAACTCGCTGTTCAACTGAGTGAATGGGCTGCTCAAGGTGATTGGCGATTGATGTTCATCTACCGTGACCGCCTCGAAAAGGTCACCCCTGAAAGTGTGAATGAGGTTGCCAAGAAATACCTAACGCGAAACAACAGAACTGCTGGACTGTTCATTCCGACGGAAGAAGCCGAAAAAACAACCGTTCCTCCGACCCCAAACCTTGCTGAAATGATCGGGGATTATCAGGGTCGCGAAGCAGTCGCCATGGGCGAAGCATTCGACGTCTCGCCTGAGAACATCGAAGTGCGGACAACGCGTGTTACACTTCCATCAGGTGTGAAAGCGGCATTTCTTCCGAAGAAAACTCGCGGAGAATCAGTGCATGTGCAAATCAACTTGCGATACGGAGACCTCGAAACGCTGAACGGACTTTCCACGGCGTGTGATGTCTTGCCCTCCTTAATGACTCGTGGGACGAAGAATCTGACCCGGCAGGAACTTCAGGACCAACTCGATCAGAACAAAGCAAAACTGAGTGCTTCGGGAACCGCTGGCCTGGTGAGTTTAAACATTGAGACTCGACGCGATTTTTTGCCAGCAGTGCTGGAGATTGCACGTCAGGTGTTGCGGGAACCGACTCTCGATGCCGACGAACTGGAGTTAATCAAAAACCGTCGGCTTTCAGGCTACAGTCAACAATTGACCGACCCGACATCCTTGGCAAGAGTGGCTGTTTCCCGATCAATCAACCCTTCCTATTCGCAGGATGATGTTCGCTATGTCGCGTCCGTTGAAGAAGAAGTCGAGCGTTGGAAAAACGTTTCAACCGAAGATGCGAAAGTTCTCTACAACGATTACCTCAACGGGACAAATGGCGAAGTTGTGGTTGTTGGCGATTTCGAAATCGCGGAAATCCAGCCGATTGTCGAAGCGATGCTTGCCGACTGGACATCGGAGATCGATTTCAAACGCGTTCCACACTCGGGCGATATTGAAGTTGCTGGAGGTCGAACTGAAATTTTGACTCCTGGCAAAGAGAACGCAACTTACCTCGCAGGCGCACTGTTTCCGATTCGTGACAGCCATGCCGACTACACCGGCTTGCTAATGGGGAATTACATTCTAGGAAGCAGTGGGCTTTCTTCTCGGTTGGGTGATCGTGTCCGACAGGAGGAGGGACTCTCCTACAGTGTCGGATCATTCATGCGGTCCTCTCCGATTGACAAGCGAACTTCGCTGCTCGTTTATGCAATCACAAACCCGGACAACATGGAGAAGGTTGAAACCGCAATTCGAGAAGAATTGCAACTGCTTCTCGACAAATGTGTCACAGAAGAAGAGTTGGCTTCTGCCAAGAAAGGTTATCTGGAACGTCAACTTGTTGACCGTTCGGATGACCGTCAGTTAGTCGGCACTCTAGCAAACACGACGTACCTTGGCCGCACCATGAAGTTCTATTCAGATCGCGAGTCCGCGATCAAGGCTTTGACCGTCGAAGCGGTCGCAAAGGCGTTTCGTAATCATCTTGACCTTGACCATTATGCTGTCTTTGCTGCCGGAGATTTGGCGCGTGACAGTGACAAGAAAATGAAGAAAGACAAACCAATGACTTCCACAGACGACGGCAAATTCACGACAACCCCCTCCGGACTGAAATACAAAGTGCTGGAAGAGGGAGAGGGGAAAGCCCCCACTGCAGCTCAGACTGTCGTTTGCCACTACAAAGGTTGGCTCGACAATGGCGAAGAGTTTGACAGCTCGTATAAACGGAACGAACCAGCGACGTTTCCACTCAATGGAGTGATTCGTGGCTGGACCGAAGGCTTACAACTCATCAAAGAAGGCGGGAAGATCGAACTCGAAATCCCGGCGGATCTTGGATACGGTGATCGTGGAGCACCTCCAGTCATTCCAGGCGGAGCGACACTTCACTTTATCGTGGAATTGATTGAAGTGAAGTAATACGATATACCGCCCTTCAATTCATTTTTTCACTGAGAAGCGAGTCACTTATGAAAATCCGTCGGGGACGATTGTCCGTTATTCTTTTCTGTGGCTGTGCAGTCTTTTCTGGTTGCGTTGCTGGTCCAGAAGACTTTGTTGCCAAATCAGATGACGAAGTCGGAACGGTTTCGATGACCGAAAACGATTCAAAACCATCAGAAATCGTTCAGGTTTCTAATACGAAAATGGAGAACCGTCCTGCATTCAAAACCACAGCAAGTGGACTGAAGTATCGCGTGCTCCGAGAAGGCAAAGGCCGTAGGCCGAATGCCAGTTCAACGGTCACGTGTCACTACAAAGGTTGGCTCGACAATGGAAAAGAGTTTGACAGCTCCTACGGAAAAAAGGCGCTCTCTTTTCCTTTGAATGGAGTTGTCAAAGGTTGGACTGAAGGTTTGCAGCTGATCCAGGAAGGTGGGATGTTGGAACTCGAAGTCCCCTCTAATCTCGGTTATGGACCGCAAGGGAGACCTCCAATCATTCCCCAAAATGCAACCCTGCATTTCGACATCGAATTGCTCAAGGTTCGTTAATCATCATTCGTAAACGTGACAGTTTTGCCATTCACTTGAAGTGAATGGCATTTTTTGTTTTGAACGATAGGTCGCATAGTGGCTGCGAATCTGACGTTGCAATACTACAAGGCGGAAGAAGTTTATCGAAAGGCGAGAACGTCGCAGGAACGCATTCTCGCCTTAGAAAACATGCTTCGAGTCATCCCAAAACACAAAGGGACCGATCATCTTCAAGGCGCGTTGAAAGCCAGGCTAAAAGAAGCACGTGAAACCGCCCAGGCTGAGTTGCGGTCAGCAAAAAGGGGGAAGAGCTATCGAATTCCAAGGCAAGGCTGCGGAACCGTGGTCGTCATCGGTGCGCCAAATTCCGGAAAAAGTCTTTTGGTTTCGCAACTGACCAATGCATCTCCCGAAGTTGCAGAATTTCCATTTACAACTCGCGAGCCGATACCAGGGATGATGGCCTTCGGAGGTGTGCTCATTCAGTTGATCGACACGCCTCCAATCTCGGAGAATCATATTGAACCGTATCTTCTCGATTTCGTGAGAACCGCCGACCTGGTGCTTTGTTGTTTTGACGGAAGTTTCGATGACGCGCCGCAGCAAACTCTCAACGTTCTTACGCAGCTGGAATCCCGAAAAACAGTTCTGGCAGAACGGTCTGGATTTGACCAGAATGACTTTTCAATTGTCCATGTCAAAAGCCGACTGATTATCACGCACGGCTGCGACTCAGACGCTCTCGTTCGAAAAGAGTTGCTGACGGACCTCAAAGACATTGGATTTTGTGACATTGTCGTTGATCTGAGGGATCCAGAAAACCTCCAGTGTCTTTCTCAAACGATCTTTGAAGCGCTGGAGGTCATGCGTATATTTACAAAACGACCTGGTAAAGATGTTGAACTGGTAGATCCTTATGTGATTCCAATCGGCGGAACCGTAGAAGACTTAGCTGGCAGGGTTCACGAAGAGATCGCCTGTTCGTTAAAGTTAGCGAAGGTCTGGGGACAAAGTGCTCACAATGGTCAGAGCGTCGGTCGCGATCACGTCTTAAATGACCTTGATGTTGTTGAACTACACGTAAAAAAAGTGAGAAAGTAGAACTGGATGAGTAGAGTGTCGGGATGCACCCTACGTAAATTCGCTACCAGGCAATAGCTCTGCGGGCGAGGACAATCATTGCCATTTCAGACAGGCAAGGATGCCTGTCCCACCTACAGGAAGATTGCTTCGCCAGCGAGTGACATTGTTGATAAAGTTTATATTTCGATCTCGAAATCGTTACGGAATGGATTGCTGTTATGCGGAAGATTGGGACTCTTGAGTCCTCTGGAGATGCCGAGAAATTTCATCGCTTCCTACTTTCGGAAGAGATCGAAAACCGTATTGATCAAGTACCACCGGAATGGGAAATTTGGGTCTTTAGCGACAATGATCTGGACCGAGCTCGTGCAGAGCTGGACTCATTCAAAAATTCTCCAAACGAGAAACGATTCAACGTCAAGCACGTTCCCGCACCAAAGAAAGATGAACACACGCCAAAGACTTCAAGACGTCGAAGCACTGGTTCTTCAGAAGTTCCAGCGACGCGGTTTCTCGTCGTTTCGTGCGTGATGATGACTCTCTATACAGGTTTGGGTCAGCGACATCCTGAACTGATGCAATGGCTGATGTTCTCGAAATATGTCAAACCGGAGACCGGCTGGCAATGGCCTGTCGAAATTATGAATGGAGAAATCTGGCGTATTTTCACACCAGTGTTTGTACATGGATCGTTTTGGCATCTCGTCTTCAATATGTATTTTCTATGGATGTTGGGAAATATCATTGAACGCACCAAGGGGTCAGCCCGCTTTCTGATCATTTGTCTTGCAACAGCAGCGGGGGCACACTTCACCCAGTACTTTATTGTTGGCCCTTCTTTCATTGGAATCTCAGGTGTCGTCTACGGGCTACTAGGATACTTGTGGATGAAGCAAATGCTTGCACCAGAAGAAGGCTACTTTCTTCCCGATTCATTGATCACCTGGATGTTGATGTGGCTGTTTCTCGGGATTTTCGGCATCCTTGATTCAATGGGACTACATATTGCAAATGGAGCACATTTTGGTGGTCTTCTGACAGGCATGTTACTTGGATCATTCCCGAGTCGCAGGTACTCTGTATCGTAAGCGCAATTTTGAATCATCAACGAAAAGAAAGTAGGGTGGGTGAAGTTCGTCTGTCGTTAGATATGGTGGGTTACACAAGCAATCGCGAAAAATCTGGCGTGTTGATCAAAGGCAAAAACGAGAACGTAACCCACCATTTGATCAACGACTTGCTTCACCCACTCTGCGTGGACTTTTGTCCTCTCTCCCTGGGAGGTGGGAGAGAGTCGGATTGAGGGGCGAATCTCAATTTCGATCAGGTTCCAGATACAATTATGAATCACTAACGCAAACAAGTAGGAATCATCGTGGCGGAGAAAGCGTGGGGAGGTCGGTTTTCGGAACCGACGAATGAACAGGTTGAATTATTCACCGAGTCGATTTCCTTCGATGCGCGCCTAGCCGCAGTCGATGTGCAAGGTTCGCAGGCGCACGCGAAAATGCTGGCGAAGGTTGGTCTGATCTCCGACGACGAATGTGAGCAAATCAGTTCAGCGCTCGACGAAATACTTCAAACGATCCAGAGCGGCGAAATGGAATTTCGACCATCGCTGGAAGACATTCACATGCACATCGAATCGGCGTTGATCGAGCGTCTCGGCGATGTGGGACGGAAACTACATACCGGTCGATCGCGTAACGATCAAGTCTCGACCGATATCAAACTTTACATCCGCAATGCAATCGACGAAGTCGACACTCTTCTCGAAAATCTGCAACGTGCCTTCGTGAGTCGTGGAGACCATGACTTCGATGTCATCTTGCCAGGGTACACGCACCTGCAACGTGCGCAACCAGTCAATGCGGTTCACTATTGGCTGGCCTATGCGGAGAAATTCCAGCGGGACAGAAATAGGTTAACTGACTGCCGCGCGCGGCTGAATCAATCGCCTCTGGGAGCGGCGGCGCTTGCTGGATCGACATTGCCGATTGACCGTGATTTCACGGCGCGTGAACTCGGTTTCACTGCACCTGCTGCCAACAGTCTCGACATTTCCAGTGATCGTGATTATCTCGCCGAATTCACTTCGGCATTATCTTTGATTGCCATCCATCTCTCCGGTTGGGCGGAAGAGTGGATTTTGTGGTGCACGACGGAGTTTGGATTCCTGACTCTTTCAGATGCTTACACCACCGGTTCCTCAATCATGCCACAAAAGAAAAACCCGGATGTTCTCGAATTGATCCGTGGTAAGTCCGCGCGCGTGATTGCCTCCGCACAGCAATTATTTGTGTTGATGAAAGGTCTCCCGATGGCCTACAACCGAGATCTTCAGGAAGACAAACTCGCCGCGTTCGCCGCGTTCGATGTCATCAAGAGTTGCCTGGAACTAGCTCCATCAATTGTGATCAACGCAACGCTGAATCGTGAACGGATCAACAGCCGCATTGAAGAAGGCTTTCTCGATGCGACCGCACTGATGGAGTATCTCATTCGGAAACAAGTTCCAATGCGCACCGGGCACGGAATCGTCGGAACGCTCGTTGCCACTTGTGAAGCGAAACCGTGCCGACTCAAAGACTTATCGCTGGAAGAACTCCAACGGGCAGCACCCCAAATCGAGAACGATGTCTACGAGATTCTGGGAGCCAGCAACGCCGTCACAGCACTCACCAGCTACGGATCAGGCGGTCATGAATGCGTCAAAGAGCAGCTTGTAAAATGGCAAGATCGCTTGAGAATCAAAGATACCGATTGACGGGAAACACACGATTTGAACAGGGGCTGTTTCGAACGATGAGCACATCAAAAACAACTCGCCGAGACCTCATGATCGCCGCGCTGATGCTCCTTGCAGCGTGGCTGGGGTACTTGTTTCTGCAACGAAGTTTTTATATCGACAGAATGAAAGTCAAAGGGGCGGCATTTTTAGAGAATCTTGATGGAGACATCACTCACCTCAGAATGACTGGGCCGCAGTTTAGTGATCAAGATTTAAAGTTCGTTGAGACCGTTTCAACATTGAAGAGCTTGAACTTGAAGGGCAGTTCAATAACGGAACTGGGACTGAGCTATCTAGGTCAGTGTCAGAAATTGGAGAGACTCAACCTTTCCGAGACTCAAGTGTCAGATAATGGAATGCGACAAGTTTCCAAGATCTCCAATCTGCGCCACCTCTATTTAACTGACAGTGCAATCACCGATGAAGGTTTGAAGCACATTACATCCTTATCAAAGCTTGAGTGGTTGGACATCAATGGTTGCAAGCGAATTACTGCCGACGGACTCGCGTCTCTCGAACAGTTACATGCCCTGAAAAACCTGAACTTTCGAAGTGTTCCGATCACTTTTGAAGAATACCGTGCAGTTCAAAAACGTCTTCCAGAGGTCAATCTTGATATTGATGTCAATCCTGAGTTGGGGTGGGGTGAGACAAATCCTCTGGAAGAAAGTCTGAACCGCGAGACTGGCGAACTGAGTCTTCGTCCACGTCGGTTCCATGAGAATGTCCCTCCAGCAGAATATGTCATCACTGCTGACCTCTTAAAACGCATTCCCAAAAAAACCGCGTTGTCTTATTACAGATAAATCGTGAACTTCCGATCACCGAAGAAGCAATTCTGTCACTTCGGCAATTTCCCAATCTAAAATCTCTCTCACTGAGACGTTCTATTGAACCACGAACTCTGCAACTCATCGCAGGGTTTTCAAAGTTGGAAAATCTGAGTCTTTATTTAAGACACGGACAAGAATCTGATTCGCGGACTTCGAAAATCACTCATTCAGACCTCGCCT
>DAOUPA010000517.1 GCA_030626405.1 Planctomicrobium sp. | reverse complement strand
TCGCCTGCAACATCGCGGATGATTTGCGGGTGCATCGGACTGATCCATTTGCCAGCAAGATCGGCATCGTAAACTTCCCCGGTTTCGCCAATAGCTAGATAGATTTTTGCGTCAGCGTAGTCACCTGGTCGAAGCTCTCGTTGATCGTTCAAAAATTCGACACGAACTCCAACAGTCCGTTTCTTCATGTTCACCGTGGGATCAATAAACGCAACACGTCCACTAAACACTTTCCCTGGCAAGGAGGTGACAGAAGCTTCAACTCGCTGACCGTAACGGACGCGGGCGGCGTCTTCTGGATAGAGTTCAAGTTTCAACCAGACCATCGAGAGATCGGCGATGCGGTAAATCGGCTCGCCAGCTTTGACATACTTTCCTTCCTCGGCAATTTTTTCAATGACCGTTCCCCCCATCGGGGCGAAGATCGTCAGCCGCGATTGGGCTTTCTCACTGGTCTCCAGTTCCTGAATTTGATCCTCACTCAGTCCCAATTCAACAAGCTTCTGGCGAGAATTCGCAACCAGCTTCTGCTGAGCCCTACGAATCGCTTCCAGTTTCGAGGAACTGACGATGGACTTGCGACTTTCAAGGTACTCCACCTGCGCGGAGTACAACTCTGGACTGTAAACAACCGCAAGATGGTCGTCCTTATCAACTTTTACGCCGGTATAGTCGGCGAACAGGCGTTCAATACGACCATCAAAATAGGAAGCAATCGTTGCCATTCGACTTTCGTCAATCGCGATCGCACCGACAGTTTGAATCGTTGTTGAAACTGGTTCCCGGCGTACCTCGTCGACTTGAATGTTGGCGAGGCGACGTTGTGCCGGGTCGATGCTGACGGACAGTTCGTCGAGGTCATTTCCTGCTGACGCTGCAACAATCAACGCCATACCGCAAATCGGACAACTCCCCGGACCTGGCTGCCGAATTTGAGGGTGCATTGCGCATGTGTGAATACGCGTATCTGCCTCGCCGGAAGTCGATGTCGCTGCACCGTTCGCAGAGATCCAGCCAACTCGTTGTGCCACTCCAAGAGCAGCAATCACGACAACGCCGGAAACAAGCACGAGGACCGGGGCGATCAACTTCCCCAGCCACCAGCCAATGGAACGCCGTTTCAGGTCAGAATGTTTGTTGGATACTGCCATAGCATTGTCTCTACAGTGCGAAGGATTCAATCGATTTGCTGAAACGAGTCCCAGCCTACGTGCGAAGGAGTTCAAAAGTAGAGCGGCCGACAAGGAATCGGCTGCATCGACATTGGAACCGTGCCTCAAACAACCGTTCTCGCCGACCGCTCATTTCGTGCGGGGAGTAACTTGTTACTCATCCCGCGGTTTCTTAGTCGTGACGGGACAGGCTGCTTTATGAGCCGCTGGCGCTAGCCTCGGGCCTTCATGAGGTAATGCTTTCTCGCGAAACGCCCAACGCTATCGCGTACGGATCACGGCGAGCAGCCACTCAGCAGCGAAGAAGTCGTTATGCCTGCCAGGAACATAAAAGAATCTGTACCGACGGCGCTGGGGCGAGAAGAGCAGCCGCTGATTCGTAAAGAACGCGACCATCGCATTGGTCGGAATGTGCCTCTAATAAGATGGCACATTCAAAAGTTGGGGCGAAGGCAATCTCAAGCCCAGTTGATTCGAGTGCTTCGCGGGATGAAAATGGGTGTCTATTCCCTTCGACTCCGCAGCCGCAAGAGTCGTTGTCCGCTGTTGTTGGCTTGTCCGAACTTGAAGGCCGGCAGCCAAGACACTTTTCGTCGCTTTGGGAATCGCAACAAGAAGATGAAGCAGCGCTTTCGCCATTGCAACAGGACATTCCCATGGAAACCGGTGCCGCACACACACACGGAATCACCAGAACGAGTTGGTTGAACAGCACAACTGCCGCCACCAAACCTGTCATCGTTCTCGTTTTCTTGATTAGAAACATGATCCACGCAGAAGTAGAGAGAGGAGATAAAACCACTCGTGGACCAATTGTCTCAATCTGTTTCCTTGAAAGCAAGGGCAGAATTTGTCATCACTGCTGCGGCTGAACATCGTCCGTGGCAGGGACGGGCTCGATTTTTCCAGGCGTTTCACTCGGTTTGCCTGATAATTCGGTTCCGGTCGCCTGCTTGATTCGGGCAAGAGCTGTTGCCAGTTGCCCCACCGCACGGTGGTAGCCAAGTTCAAGGGTCAGAAGATTGCGGAAGTCCCGAATCACTCGATCAAATTCCACGCTACTCGTGGAATAGGATAATTGATCCGCCGCGAGCGTCTCTTCGGCTTGTGGGAGAATTGTGGTTTTGTAGAGCCGAACGGTTTCGTCGGCAGCTTTCGCCTTCTCCCACAGATCGAGCAGCAATGCGTCGTACCGTTGCCGAGAATCCTCGACAGATGCCTGAGCCGCTGAGTGCTTCCAACTCGCTTCCTGTTCAATAGCATCGTACTTTCGTTCCCATAAAGGGATACTGACAGATGCACCGATCGACCATGCGTCTCGTCCGACATCAACAATGCTTGGCGTCGGTCGATTGTTGTCGATTGCGAACCACGCGGCGCTGAGCGCAACGTCTGGCTTGCGTTTTAGCTGCGCAACTTCAATCCCCCATCGACTGGCTTGCGTTCGAGTTTGAGCGGCTGCAATCTCTGGTTGATTCTCCCAGGCAAGTTGACGCAACATGGCATGATTCCAATCGGGGAGCGCCACGTTGAATTGATTGGGACCGTGAATCGGAGTCGAAGCGGGACGTCCCAGCAGGCGATTGATCTCGGCAATGGCTGAAACCTGTTGTTGCCGAAACGTTATGAGTTGCTCTTCAATTTGGCTGTACTCCAACGTTCCTATCAAGACATCCCCCTGCGTTGCTGCACCGGTTGAAACTCGAGCATTCGCAACGTCAATCAGTGATTCCAGCAGTTTCTGATTTGCCTCGTTCGTTTCAATTTGTTTGCCGATCACATAGAGCCGATACCACAAGGCGCGCACGTCTCCAACAACTTTCAAGCGTTGAGCAGCGTACACTTGTTGCAGGGCGATGGCTTCAAAGCAGGCTTGCTGAGCTTGCGCATCGAGTCGCGGCAGCCACGGCAACAATTGTGAAACCGTCAAGTTCGCGCGTTGAGATCCAGCGGCCGTTTCAATCGCTGAGGCAAAAACATTGGCCCCAATTTTCGGGTCTGGTAATTGATCGATGTACCGAGTCTTCGCCCAGGCAGCATTCGTTTCTCGCTGCAGCTTAATGAGACTGGGATTCGCGGCAACTGCGTACGCTTCAAGCGCCGCAAGATCATCGACCGAGGTTTCAAGGAGTTGTGTTCTCTCAGGGACGGGCAAGTCAAGGACGAGATGGTCCACTTCTGATTTCGGTTCATCAGCAGAGTCGAGATCGGAAACTTCAAATGCCGTGAGGAGAAGTTCGTCGGTGATTTCGGGATTGTTTCCTTCAGGAGAAACATCAACGATTATTGGGACTGGAAGAGTATTTGCTTTCGCTGTTCGTCGGGAACTTTGACAGCCTGTAGAAGAGATCGTCACAGCAATTACTATCGCAAGAATGATAGAGCGGACGGGAACGTACGATTCAGAAATCAGGTGGCAGCGGGAGGGCATGTACGGCATCCGTTCGAGTACATCAACCGGCAACATCATTGCTGGCTATTTCGATGAAGATGATGCGGCACGGGTTCCAATCATCTCTTCGGCGACTGTTTCTCCCGAATCTGCGTGTCATTTCGAATTGACGGATTCTTTGACCTGAAACCTCGAAATTGCGTCGTTTTGTACTGATCAGCGTGAGTTTAACGCTGAAACAAAGTGTGGGTAACGAGCCTGTCTGCTGCAATTCAGTTCAAATTCGGAAATCTTTCCCCTGTGATCACTGAAAACGTATCGAAAGTCCGGTGCCGACAAAGAAGTCGTCTGCTGCTCCGTTCACCCCTGTTCCGGCACGGATGTCCCACTGAATGTCATTTGAAACGAGGTACGTGAAACCGCCGTTGATGTAGTGCTCCACCTGAGCGGTCTCCGCGGAATGAGGGAAGAACGCGTACCATTCCGTGTACGCTCCCCATTGATCGCTCAACGAATACGCGACAGTCCAGGACTGTGCCCATTCCGTGTATGCGTTGCCCGTGATTTCATCCACAGCACGATTGAATTGGGTACTGCCAGCAGTAGAAATGAAGTCATTGATTTCCCAGCCATAGATCCAGTTGACGCCTGGCAGAACTTCATCTGCGCTGAAAGCATCGTGTCCAGTCGGGACAGTCATCTGTGGAATGAGCGCCATCTCTGGAAGAATACCAACCTGCGGGGTGAGACCGATTTTGAAACCGAGGTACAGATCTTCTGAGCCATCCACAGTGACTCCGCCTGCCTCTTCATTTACATGGTTCCAGCCGACTCTCAATTCCAACCAGTCGGCCAGAATTCCATATCGCAGCAACGTCTCCGGAAAAGAATGAGAACGCGTTTCTACGCCACCAGAATCATCGGAAGTGTATGTGTACCCAAATTCCAACTGAGAAATCCCACGACCAACAGTGGAACTGGCTTCGGTGAAATCTGGACGGTCAGTCACCAAAGGTGAATCCAAGTCCGGACCACCTTCAGTGCCACAGTATCCACTCCATTGAAAGAGTGTCCCACGCGAGCAGCATGCTG
>DAOUPA010000738.1 GCA_030626405.1 Planctomicrobium sp. | reverse complement strand
GATTCCCGTAAGTGCTCAACCAGCAACTCAACGCTCACTCGCATTTCTTCTGGGTCATGTTCCGAGACGATGACCTCTGCCCCATGCCTGGAAACCTCATTTTGCAGTGCCTGATCATTCGCTCGAACAAGAACTGAAATCGATGCAATTTCAGGTCGATCCAGTTGCCGCAAGAGACGCTCAATGAGCGTCTTCCCGCCGATCTCCATGAGCAGTTTGGGTTGCCCCATGCGTCGGCTACGACCCGCCGCTGGAACAATCGCATGAATATCAGGCATACGAATTCACTTACGCTGTGGCAGTGGCGCAGAAATGTTCTTCGGCGACCGTTTTGATACCTCGTAAATCGAGTTTGCCTGTTCCCAGGATTGGAATCTCATCGACTTCGAGGAAGCTGTTTTTGTTCGGCAGCCAAAGGTTTGGCATGCCTGTCGCTGAGAGTTCTTTGAGGACTTCTTCGATAGGTCGATTCAACTCTCGGTGCAGAACGATTAGGCGTTCCCCTTTTCTTTCATCAGGAACAGAAGTCACCGCCAGCAGGAGTTCACTTTCATCAGAGTTTGGATCCTCACAAATTTTTGTGAGTTCCTGTTCAATTTTTATGTGGGGAACCATCTCACCTCCGATTTTTGAAAAACGGCTTTGCCGCCCGGTGATCGTCAGAAATCCTTCCTTATCAATGGACGCGAAATCACCGGTCACGTACCAGCCATCCTTAATCACCTCGGCAGTTTTTTGCGGTTCATCGAGATACCCCTTCATGACGTTGGGGCCTTTCATTAACAGCAGTCCTTCGTTTTCGATTCCGAGGTCTTTGCCGGTTTCCGGATCAATCACTTTGGCAGTCACTCCCGGCAAAGTACGGCCGACTGTGCCGAGTTTTGTCCCCTGTTGATAGATGTTCTGCGAACGATGATCAGGGATATTCACCGCCGCAATTGGGGATAATTCGGTCGTTCCGTATCCTTCGGTCGGCAACATTCCGAATTTCTCTTCAAACTGCAAAGCGAGATCCGTTGGCAATTTTTCGGCACCAACGATGATAAGGTCCAGTGTTTCAAGTTGTTCCTTCTCGCAACGTCTCATATACATCTTCAGGAACGTTGGAGTTGTCATCAAGATTGTTGCCTTGTTCTCCTTGCAGAGGCGACCGACGACTTTCGCATCGAGCGGGTTGAAGTGATAAACACCGCGGATTTCGTAGCACATCGCCAGCCACATACAGGCTGTGTATCCAAAGGAATGAAAGAACGGCAGCACGCCAATAATGGCATCACCTTTTCCTAGATTCAGGAGATGGTCGACCGCTTCGATGTTTGTTCCGATGTTCGCATGCGAGAGGACAACCCCTTTCGGCTCACCAGTTGATCCGGAAGTGAACACGATGGTCAGTGTTTCTTTGGGATCAATTTTGTTTAACCCAAGATACCTTTCGAGTAATTTCGCTGGAATTACAAACACGGCAATCGCAGCCAATAACTTATCGACGCCAGTAATTTTCTCTTTCAGGTCTTCAAGAAAGACAAATTCGGCGCCTTCCAGGTTGTACGGTTTTTTCTCCAGGAATTTCCGACTGGTCAGAACGTGCTTGAGTCCTGCTTTCTTCACGCAGTAATTGAACGACTCTTCGGAGAGAGTGTAATTCAAATTCACGCTCACTCGTCCATTCAATGCCACCGCCATATTGGCGAGACACCCTCCCACAGATGGGGGAACAAGCAAACCGACTGTTTTTTCATCTTGGGCCAGAACGTGCCTGTTGAGAACTCGACGAAATGCCAGTGCTCCGGCGAGAAGTTTTCCACCTGTTAAACTCACTTTCGCGGAATCAACAGCTTTGATTTTCCACTTCTGCACTTTGCAATGACGAATAAACCGCTGGGCTGGGATTGGTTGGATTTCGCTATCCATTTTGACTGCCTCTGCTCCAAGTTGTTCGACAACTTGCCTGACTTTTGCTGGATCTTTGACGTTGTGTATCGGACTCCCGAAGTGCATGTCGACGGGATATCGCCATTTCTTCGGCCATTTCCAAAAGAGCTTTCCACCCTGCCAACTGAGGATGCTGCCCCACAATCCATGGATGTAGACTGGGATGATCGGGGCGTCGGTCCCTTGGATGATTTTGAACATTCCACGCTGAAACGGTTGCAACTGCCCGGTGCGTGTCAGTTGTCCTTCCGCAAATATACAGACGAGCTCACCCTCCTGTATTGCTTCTTTCGCCGTGCGAAGTGATCGCACGAGTTCTTTCGGACCGCGGCTGGCATCGATGGG
>DAOUPA010000040.1 GCA_030626405.1 Planctomicrobium sp. | reverse complement strand
CTTCTTCAAGATAAATCAAAGGAACCGGAAATTCCTTGATACGTAGACTATGCCGAACTGCCTGAACCCAGAATTGCAGCGGCATCGCGTAGCCAAGTTCCGTAATTTCGAAACTCGGCAGTGAAGCAACCCGGTAGGCCTTAAAACCACAGAACGAATCCGTCAGCTTCAGACCGAAGCAATCGCTGAGCTTCTCGTTGATCTTGACGTTGATCTCCCGGCGCTCAATCGGTGGGATGGAATTCTCGTCGAAAACTTCCAGATACCGACTCCCGGAGACAATGTCCCATGGTTCGTCGTCTTTCGGAAATACTTCGGCCGCCATCTTTGGAATCAACTCCGGTTGATGCTGACCATCGCAGTCAATCGTCACCAAAACGTCGTAGCCCTCCGCAACGGCATACTCGAACGCACTCCTCAACCCGGCTCCGTACCCTTGATTCTGTTGGTGATGAATGACATGAATGCCATTGACCTCACGCAGAAGTTCCGAAGTGCCATCAGTCGACCCGTCGTCCACAACGAGAATCTCATCACAGAATTGACGGACTTCATCGAGAACGCCACGAACGTGATTGACTTCATTGTAAACCGGCAGAGCGGTGAGAATTCGGGGGTTCATAATTCAGGCCAATTTTGAATTTGATAAGTTTCCGACGATTTTAACTGCGAACAGGTCTCAGTAAAAGCAAGAACGTTTCTGTTACAGACTCTTCCAAGCCCTATCTTCTTTCCTGTACGCAACTTAACAAATTCAACGGTCAGTAAAACCGGCGAAGTCGACTCTTTCTAAAGACGGGATTCTTGAGCAGCAGGTTCAAGTTGTCATTTTAGCGTCAACAAATATTCAGTGCGTTTCGAACGTTTTGCCGGACACTTAAAGTGTCCGTCTAACCTGCATTGATAATGTTACGATTTCTTCAAGCGTCAACTTCTCAAGTCGCGACGGCAACTTCAGCCTGTCTCGAAGTGTTGCTTATTGACGCCTCTTCAAGTGCAGCAGGCACACCTTCCTTCATCGTCATTCGCAAAACCAACGGGATCACAACCAACGTAATGATCGATCCAGACAGCAGGCCGCCGATGACGACACGCGCCATTGGAGCCTGAAGTTCTCCCCCTTCGCCAATTCCAATAGCAATCGGCAGCATACCCAGCACCGTCGTTAACGTTGTCATCACAATCGGGCGGAACCGTCGCATGCTGGCGCGGCGGATGATTTCTATCGCTGGCAGTTCAACAAATCTGCGGCGGAGTTGGTTGGCGTAGTCGATCAAGACGATGGCATTGTTCACAACGACTCCTGCGAGCACGATCAAGCCGATGAACGACTGAACATTCAGCGTCGTGTTCCAGAACACCAGCACAAGAATGACGCCGACCGCTGCGAGTGGAAGTGTGAAGAGAATCAACAGCGGATCGCGCAGCGATTCAAACTGAGCAGCCATGACCATGTACATCAGGAGGACGGCTAGAAGAAACCCCTTCATCAAGAGAGCGAAACTCTCCTGTTGTTCTTCCCAGTCACCGCTCAAGTCAATTTGAAATCCTTCCGGCACCGGCACGTTCGCGATCTCCGATCTTAAATCGGCAACAACGCTTCCTAAATCTCTCCCTTCGGCGGCTGCGGAAATGACGATCACGCGTTGTCTGTCGAGGCGATCAATCGCCAGCGGAGTGTTTCCTAATTCAAACGAGACGAGGTTCCCCAGCGGGACAAGGCGACCAGTCTCCGTCATCACTGTGATCTGATCGAGATCGGCTTTGCGGGAGCGATCTGATTTATTGAGCCGAACGACGACATCGAATTCGTCACCATCTTCTCGGAAAACAGTCGCTTCCTGTCCTCGAAAAGTTGTTTCGAGTGTTTCTGAAATCGTCTGCACGGTCACACCCAAGTGACTCGCCTTCGTCCGGTCGATTCGCGTCATCAGTTGTGGTCGGTCCTGATCCATTTGCTTTTCGACATTCACAACACCAGAGACGCGCTCCATCGCCTGCATCACTGCGTCTGCCAATTGATTTGCCGTGGTGCGGTCATGTCCTCGAATCAATATCGTCAGATTGTCCTCGCCGTTCCCATTAAACATTCGCGACATCGGAATGCCGCTATAGACACGCGCGTTCACTTTCATTCCGGCGATGGGCTGCAACTCTTTCATGAACCGCTTGCGAATCTCTTCGGCATTCGCGTCACGTTGATCTCGCGGCACAAGTTGTAAGATCACGCGGGCTTCGTTCCAGTCGTCACCATCGTCGGCTTTGTCGCCGATGAAGACGGAACTTGTCAGTCCTTCCGGAATAATTTCCGCAACAGCCGCTTCCAACTTTGCGGTCTGAGTGTCGAGAGTTTCCAGTTGAATCCCAGGTGCCATGACACCTGTGATTCCCAGACGTCCATCATCGGTCTTCGGAAGAAAATCCGAGCCGATTCGCGGTATGAGACCAAGAACCAGAGCGAACAAAATCAGCAAAGCCGAACCCGTGAGCGGATAGGCATACAATGCGAGCACAACAAAGCTGCCGTACACACGTTCAATCAAACTGAAAAAGGCTTCCGTGACTGCATGCAGCCATCGGGCTGGCGTGGTCACGGATCGTTGGAATCGACTCTTCCACTTGCCAACGGTCTCAGTTTGAGTGGTACTGTTTGAATCGGAGAGCCAATAAGCAGCCAAGGCAGGCGTGAGCGACAAGCTGACAAACAGTGAGCAAATCATCGATCCGCAAACCACAAATGCCAACTGATGCAGCAGTATTCCAGTCATCCCCTGTACAAAAACGAGGGGCAGGAAAACAATGAGAGTCGTCACCGTGCTGGCGGTAATCGCGGAAGCAACTTCGTTCGTTCCTTCTATCGCCGCTTCTTTTCGTGAAAACCCTTCGTCTCGTTTCCGAAAGATACTTTCCAGCACCACAATCGAGTTGTCGACAAGCATCCCGATGCCCAGAGCCAGCCCTCCGAACGAAACCATATTGAGTGAGAAGCCCCAGAAGTAGATCAGCACAAATGCCCCCAAAACGGAAAGTGGCATCGAGATTCCGATGATCAACGTGCTTTGAAAGCTTCGAAGAAACAACACGAGAACGAGCATCGCCAGCCCCATGCCGAGAACCGCTGATCCCTTCATGTTTTGAATGGAGTTGCGAATGTATTCAGACTTGTCGAGTCGGATAATTAAATCCGCACCACGAAGATCCTGATTGAGATCGGCGACAGCTTTATGCACGTCGTCGCTCACCTGAATCGTATTGGCACCCGCCTGTTTGAAAATGTACAACATGATTCCCGGTTCGCCGTTTGTCCGGGTTCGCTGTGTGATGCGTTCGTGTCCATCAACGACTTTCGCAACATCTTTGATGCGAACGACCGTACTCGCGGTGCGTTGAATCACAAGATCACGAATTTGATCCAGTGATTGAAACTCGCTGCGACTGCGAATCAACCTGTGGAGGTGACCTTCCTCAAAGTCGCCGGCTGGTTTACTCACGTTGCCTTGCTCTAAGGCATCCACAATTTGATTGACACCAATGGACAGCGACTCCAGTTTCGCCCGGTCGATATCGACCTGGATTTCCCGTCGCACATCGCCACGCATGCCCACACGAGCAACTCCATCGAGGCGTTCAAGTCGGGGGAGAATCGATGCCTCCGCGAGCCGAGTAAGTGCGGTGACTTCTTTGTCACTTTTCAGACCCAGATAAAGGATGGGGGAAGCGTTGGAATCGTAGCGTCGAAGGTAAGGCAACTCGACATCATCCGGAAACGAGGACCGAATCTTGTCAATCGCCTGACGCATTTCATCAACAGCGACATCGAGATCCGCTCCCCAGGTGAATTGAACGCGAACGCTGCTACTCCCTTCGAGACTGCGGCTCGTGATACGTTCGAAACCACTCACTGAACTGAGGACTTGTTCGAGCGGTCGAGTAATCAGCGTTTCAACTTCCTCCGGTCCTGCTCCCGGATAAAGAGTCGTCACAGTGATCGTCGGAAACTCCAGATCAGGCATCAGATCAACAGCAAGCTCCGAGAGCGAAACAACTCCCAGTAAAGCGACGATGATCCCTGCCATTGCGGTACTGATCGGTCGCTGGACCGCCAGTCGTGGTAGATTCATTTTCGATCTCCCACGTCAATCACCACCGACCGGAACCGAATTGCGATTCTTGCCTGTTTCCTTTGAAAGAAAGAGGTCCGGTGACCAGGAAACTTCTCGAACAATCACTTCTTGCCCAGGTTGAATGAGTCTGTTGCCAAGAGTGATCACTTGTTCGTCAGCGGCGATTCCTTCGACGATTTCAACAATGCGACCATCAGTCGTTCCGAGGCGGACTTGCCGCATTTCCGTCAGCGTATTCGAACCGACTAAATAAACGTAGGGGCGATCATTGATCTCCACGATAGCCGCTAAAGGAACCAGAACCGCCGATTTCGACTGTTCTGAATTCAGTGAAACTCGTGCATACATCCCTGGTTTCAATAACAGCTTTGAATTCTCAATTTCAATCTGCACCGAAGCAGTGCGAGTTTCCTGATCAAGGACCGGAGCAATCCGTGTCACTTTTCCATGAAAGGTTTGTTGAGGATAGGCATCCACCGTCACTGTAGCTTTCTGACCGACCGCAACTTTCCGGTAATCCTTCTCGATGATGTGTACCGTCGTGCGGACCTTCTCCAGATCGACGATTTGCATCAGCGGCGCGTCCGGTTTCGCAAGGTCACCGATGTCTGCTGTTCGGTTCGCCACAAAACCGGAGATCGGTGCCTTCAACTGAAAGTCCTTTAAGACGACTTCCAGTGCAGAGACGTTTGCCTGAGCTTCAGCAACATGAGCAAGTTCCAATTGGACTTTCGACTTCGCAATCTCCAGATTGGCTTTCGAAGTTTCCAGTTGTTGCTCAGTCCCTGCACCAGTTAATGAGAGTGTCTCTTCGCGAGCAAAATTCTTCTCCGCGAGATTCAACTCAGATTTTTGAACACCAAGCTGTGCCTTCGCGGCATCCAGTGTTGCCTTGGTCTGTTCGAGTGCTTCCTGCTGACCTGCGTCATCAAGTTGGCAAAGAGTATCGTCAATCGAAACACGGTCACCGATATCGAAAGGCAGAGAGAGGATGTAACCATCGACCCGTGACCGAACTTCGGTTTGAGAAATCGGCAACAGATTTCCGACGAGGACAATTCGTTCTTCGATTTGACCTTTTCGAGCAGTGATCACTTCCACCGCCAAAGTCTGTTGAGGTCTCGGCGGCTCTTTCTCGTCAATCGCTGCCAGTGAACCTTGATAGACGACATACCAAGCCCCCCAAGCTGCCGCGATAGCGCAACAACTGACGATCAACCGACCAAGCCAATTCAGGAAGGACAACGGAGGTCTCCGTGAGGTGGGAATTCTACTGTTCGCGACAAATGATGTCCGAAAATTCACAGTAAATGCGCCGCGTAAAAAGAATCAAACATTCTCAGCAGCGTGAAGTAAACGATGGCAACCAGGAGTCGCCATGTGGGGAGTTCACCATATATTAAAGCGGCTCGCACGCCACCCATCAACAGCAGTGGATTTTTGCTCAATACAATTCGCTAAGAAGCTCTTTGATAACTCGAACAAAGGCGACATCAGGAAAATTCGTTAAATCGCACCTGATCCGATGGTAAAACCGTTTGTGCCCGAACAAGATTTAGATCCAACCACGTTGCATCCATTGAGCATCATTGCACTTGCAACACGTAGGACAACTAGCCAGGAAACATCTCGACACAAAGTTAGATATCGACTAGCTTACAGGATGATCCTGGTGATTTCATGGCTGGGATTCCTCCCTTCGCCCCTTTTCAGGGGACCCGATTCCATTTCCACTTTCATCAACTTTCATTCTTTTTTGACTTACAGCAGGACGCTGTCATTCATTAAAGGGTTCTCCGCATCGGCATTGCCGGGGTCGACTATGAAACGGATTTCCAGCCTTTTTCTGTTCTCTCTCAGCCTGTTTATGGGCTGTCGAACGGCAGATTCAACGGCCTTCGTCAATCCGCTTAAACTCCTTTCTAAGTCTCCACAAGAGACAATGGACGAAGATGAGATTCGAGAGAATTCTCTACGATTCGTAGAGAATGCAAAAAAGCAGGCCGCTGGCAAGTCGGGAGAGGCCAATCAAAGTATTCAACAAGGGCAGCAACAGATTGTCAGTTGGTATCAAGATCAAGATGATCGCCACATCGATGCCGCAAAAAAACACTTCAGAAATTCACTTCAGCTTCAACCTTCCAAGAACGTCGATGCCCATCATGGGTTGGCGGTCGTCGCGGATCTGGAAGAGAATTTTTCTGAAGCAGAAAGGCAGTATCAACTGGCTCTCGCGCAGTCGCCGAGCGATTCAAAATTACTGGGAAATCTGGGCTACTCTTATCTCCTTCAAAATCGACTTGCCGATAGTGAACGATACCTCTTGCGTGCGACTCAAATAGACTCCTCAAATAATGACGCGATCAAACATCTGGGAGATGTCTATGCCTCACAGGGACGACTTGGTGAAGCACAAGAAACGTACAGCAAAATCATGAGTCCTGAAGAATCGCGGCAACTCATAGCAAACCACGTGCCGACCAATTCCAACGATGCAGAATCCTTGGTTGGGAAATTTCTTCCTGACCAGAAACAAGAAGAATCATCCGCACTGAAAACCGAAATTGACCAACTACGCAAACTTCGAGATGAGCAAGAGCGAGTGCTCTCGCAGAACTCGCAACGGCCAGAAAACTTGTACAATCGTAGCCCCGGTCAGCGTCAATTTGGCCCATCTCCGGAACAACTTTTGAAACAGAATCTGGCGGCGATAGATCAAGAACGGTATCAAAGATCGAACGGTCAGCCCGTTATTATCGATTCGAATTCAGGAGAGATGCAGCGATTGAGACCAGGAGCACAGCAGTCAGGCTTGAGACAAGAATCAGATCCTCAGTACTACGCTCGGCAAAACCAGCCTGCCACGATGAATGGAAGTTTTACTCCAGCTCCATCGCAAATGATGCCTCGAATGCAACATCCACAAAAAGATCGCCTTTCTGACAATGGACTTCCACAAATTCAATCCATCGCTTCCGGCACCTATGAGAACAACATCTCGCAACACAGCCAAGGTCAACTCGTACAATCTCATATTGCACAGCGACAACAATCGTACGGTCCCTCTGCATCGCAAAAACTGAACTCTGATCCACTCCGTCAACCTTGGACTGGTCTACAGACCGGCAATGGAAGTCAAGATTTCAATCGAGTCAGCCACCAGGAATCAGTAACGCGACGACAGCCTCAGGGGCTACAAAATTTACAGTATGAATCCTCCGCGGCTCCCTACGGGCAGCCTGCACAACAGCAGCCCACATTTTCTGGAGGTTCAAATGATGATTCTCGTCAGCAGATACAGAATCAGGGATTCGTTCCTCAGAACCAACCGCGACAAAGCAATCAACACCAAAATGCATTTGAAAATGCGAGCATGGAAGCTGCACGACTAGGGATGGGACTGGGGCCGGGAACGATGTTTTCAACCATCAACCAAACGTCTCCACGAATGCAACCAGGTGCGAATTCAAGTTGGAACGGCAACAGCTTCTCGCAGCCCAATCGCATGCTCCCCACAAACTTGCCACTGCAAAATCTCCATCAAGCATACGACCAACCGGTCGTCAACTCTCTCGGACAGCGAGTCCCAGGTTCTCAGGTAACGAATAACACAACACAGTTTGGAACTGCCTCTCGATTTGATCCGCAATACCAACAACCCGGCAACCTGCCACCAAATCCTCAACAACAGTACCAGATGCAGCAGAGAGCCCAGCAACTGGAAATTGAGCAACGATTGAACCAACAACGCATCCAGGCGAATCAACAACTGAACGCAAGCATGCAGGATGCTTGGAATCAGCGCCGAATGAATCTGCACACACCTGCTTCTAATGCCCCGGCTCTGCTTTCTCCTGCAGAACATGGTGGGATGGTTCCGATCCAACCGTCACCAAACAGAGAAAATTCAACAGGCAATCACCATCCTCAAATACAGCCTCAATCTGTGGAAACGGATCAGTACATCGACCAGAATCGCCCTACCAACAGCCAATTCCAGGGACAGAATGCACAGCGACAAAATGGACCACAGCAAAGCGACACTCAAGGGACGTTCTATGGTAATACGGCACCGAATCAAAACGTCATCGTGCCAGCCCCGTATCACACAACCAGCCAACGGCCCCACCAACGGGATTCAAATTATTCAGGCGGAGTCATTCAAAGCAACTACTCCGAACGGTCGACTCCGCAAAGTTCAACATTTTCGTACAGTCGCGGTGGGGTCCAATCTCAATCCAATAGCGGCCTTCCAATGATCGTGCCTGGAACTCCATAGTCGATTTCCAGAACTTAACACTGATTCAAATTCTCAACGATTTAGAGGCGTACCAAACCAGGCTTCCGAACTCAGTCTCTACGTGTTCATTCATGACTCTTGTCAATGTACCAGCGTCTAACGAGTTTTAGGTGATGGAATAAGTCATCTGGTATCTAAGATTTGTGAATGCTGCGTTTTAAGTTTTTGCTATCTTGATTCAACGAATATGAAAAGATAGTCATCGCTTTAGACGAGAGAGCCTTTCGGAAAGTTTGCAACGTGCTCCAGACTGCATTAAAACACAGTTCTTCATCTGAACTGCCCAGAGCGGTTGTCTTGATGGTGCTGACCGTTCTTAGCGTTGGAATTGGTTACACAACCTCGATTCTCGTGGCACGCTGGATTGGTCCTCAGGCGTTTAAAGATTATGCGGTCACCATTGCTTCCATCAGTCTGCTCTCGACTCTCGCAGAAGCTGGTGTCGGAAAGTTTGCACTGAAATACATTCCTGAATACCAAAGCCAGAAGGCATGGCCTTTGCTGGCTGGGTTCTTGCGATTTTCTATTTTTGCTGGTCTTTTCGACAAGCCTGTTTCTCGCGTCAATTGTTGTCTTTGGGGAAACAATTGACGACAACAAATTTGGCAGCTATCCGCTTGGAATCGGAATTCTCTTCTTGCCTTCATCATGGAGCAGGAATGAGGTCTGATCGATTCCGTCGATATAGACGTCCTTTGGCAACTTGTCGTTGGCGCCGGCCAGATTGACTGTCGTGTTGAACAGGTCCATCAAATCGAAGACGTCATCGGTCTCGCGACCGGCTTGAATCATACCCTTCCAATAGACGATGCCTGGAACGCGGACGCCACCTTCCCGAGTGGTCCCCTTCGCGCCCCGAAACGGTGTGTAGCCCGCGTCGGGCCAAGCATCCATCTGGGGGCCGTTGTCAGAGGTGACAAAGACAAAAGTGTTTTCAAGGACCCCATTGTCTTCGAGTGATTTCACGATCTTTCCGATCAGTAAATCGACTTTGCACAGGCAATCCTTGTACTGGTAGTTGCTAGCGCTCAGGCCTTCATAATCTGGGTTAACGAAGTTGTCGGCGTGAATTTACATGAAGCAGTGTTCTAGAAAGAACGGTTTGTCGCCCTTGGCTAACTCACCGATCTTCTCGATCGTATATTGCGTCAGCTTGGCATCGGCCCGGCCCATGTCCTCCAGATTTGTGACGGTCGAAACCTCTCTTGTTTGACCACCCTTCCAACCGTGTACAAGCGCGTGCTCCACATCGATCGCCTGATAACGTTCCAACTTCTCCTTGTCCAAAACCAAATCAGGAAAGCGACGCGGGTCCAACGCTTGCGTGATCTCCTTCTGCGCCGGGTAGTAGCCGAAGTACTCGTCAAAACCGACATCGTGCGGACGCATTCCTTCACCTTCGCCAATGTGCCACTTGCCGGTGAGCAGCGTGTAGTAACCAGCGTCGCTAAGAATCTTTGCGACGCTCATTTCGCCATCCCACGGATTCTTGGTCAGCGTGTCACCAGCGAGAATCGGTCGAATCAGACCCGTACGAACCGGCAATCGACCGGTGAGCATCGCCGAGCGGGTCGGCGTGCATGTATGCTGCGAATCGCAGGAAGTGAGACGCAACCCTTCACGAGCAAGGCGGTCCATGTTTGGAGTAGCCGCCCCGATTGCTTTTCCGCCGCCGTAGCAACCGGGGTCGCCGTAGCCCATGTCGTCGACAATGATCCAGACGATGTTTGGCTTCTTGCCGGTTTTCTTTTCAAGAGCCGCAAGTCGATCAGCAACCGCTTTGTCTTGTTCGGGGCGAGGGATCGCCGGTTCCATGTTCTATGCTGTACGGACCGCCCGGTTAAGCGAACTTGCCTGAGAGAATGCAGTTGATGGAAATATCACTGAAGCCAGAGTGAGATACAAAAATCGAGTTTTGTTCATGATTCTCTCGATATTTTTGATGCTGTGAATTGTCTGGCGACTTGAAACAAGCCTTCTATTTTTGAAACGGGTAAATCACTTTCCAGTCGTTCTTCATATCCACGACAGTCCAACCATTCTTTTTTGCTTCGCCCAGGCCTTTGTCGAGCTTGCCGATGTGTGAATTGCGGTCGTAGGCCCATTCGCGTTTTTCGTCTGTGTGATGAACATAAAGGCAGAACCGGAGGCCATCACCTGCGGCTGCCCACTGGAGCATTTGCAAGTCGCCATCAGAGTTTCCGAACGAGGCGATCGGTCGGCGTCCGATGAATTTGTTGATTGCGACAGGCTTACCTTCTTTGTCGTCGATGAAATCAATCTCTGGGAGCCGAACGATCACCGGCTGACCATCGCGAAATTCGAACTTCGTTTTGATGCTGCTCCCGATCACCTGCTCCGGTGGGATTCCGTAAACCTCTTCTGCGAAGACTCGCATGAATTCGACTCCGCCACCAGAGGTGATGTAAGTCTTGAATCCGTTGGCACGCAGGTACTCCAGTAATTCCAGCATCGGCTGGTAAACCAACTCGCTATAGGGACGTTTGAATCGAGGATGACGTGCTGCCTGAATCCAGTCTTTCACAATCTCTGCAAACTCGTCGGTCGTCATGCCTGCATGTGAGGCCATGAGGAGTTTTGCCAAACCTTCCATACCTGACTTGGCGAGCGTTTGCCGATCACCGTCAAGTACAGCCTTGAACGGTTGCTCGGTCTTCCACTCAGGGTGTTGCGGGGCAAGTTGCTTGACGCGATCAATCGCAAATTGCAATTGAAAATAGATCGGCTGTTCTGACCAGAGCGTGCCATCGTTGTCGAACGTGGCGATTCGTTCAGCCGGTGGAACATAGTCGGGACTGTTTTTATCTGTGACACGCTTGACGAAGTCAATGATTGCAGACTTCGCTGGTCCGTCGTTCCAGGCAGGAAGCGAGCGTTCCGACAAGATGTCTGGCTGCTGTTGCGCGAAAGAAACTCCTGAGAGACACGCCAGAAATCCAGTGACGCACGTGGTCACTCGAAGAATAGACAAAAAACGTGAGCACACCATTTGCATTGGCTCCTGATGGTGGTTGGAGATCGTAAAACTTTTGACGCGAAGACACGATCATACGCCGGAAAGCTTCGCCTTTGCAAACAGGGTGAGAGACTGCAAGCCCGCATCAGGGAACTGCCCCTGCCTGTTTGCCAGTGTTGCTTGAAGGGCATCCTGCCGATGAAGTTACGGCGCGTATTGCAGAACGAGTTCTTCAATCTCACGATACTCTTTATAGCCTTTGAATCCATCGACAATTTCCCCGTCATTGAATAGAACGACTAGAGGAATCGCTCGCACGGCATAGTGGTTGGCAATATTTTCGTGCTCGTCAACATCGACTTCGACAACTTTGATTCGGCCTGTGTATTCTTCTTTCAGTTGAACAATATGTGGATGCAGCAGTTTGCAAGGGGGACACCATTCCGCTGTGAAGTCAACAAGAACGAAGCCTTCCTGGTCAATCACCTCCTCTTGAAACCAGGCATCATCAGGCGGAATAGAAGTCATCTCGTCTGCCACATTTGGACCGGCCTCAGGTGGTGTATTCATGACAGCATATAAAAAAAGTAACCCAACCAGCACTGCCGCCGAAATCAAGATGACGCGTTCTACCATCGAAAAAATCCAAATAACCTAAAACAAAAACTATCTCAATCACTCTACAACGGGACATTCTAGCATTTCACCGAATAAGGAAACAGCGAATCCTTGAATTTTCGGAGAGCATTCGGACGTGTTGTTTCTCAGCATTTCGAGCGAATCCGTATTGAGCGACCAATAGAGGCACGATTCTCTCTTCCTCCGATGGTTGAGTTTCTTACAGACGAGACCCGGCGAGGCACTAGCTCTGCGGCGTCACGCCGAATAAACTTTCTGACCTTCGTTTCTTACTTTGATTTCACCAATGCGACGGTAGAGAATGTTACAGAAGCAAAAAATCACGGCACTCATTGTTTGTTTTTTCACTGGGGTGTTTGCCCAGGCCGCCGAGACGCCGAAAGCAGAGGTGCCGAAAGAAGTCACCAACACGCAAGCCGAAACGCATCCGCTGCTCTCGCCGGAAGATGCACTTCAGAAACTCAAGTTGCCAGCCGGATTTCGCGCAACGGTATTTGCGAGTGAGCCGGAGATTCGCCAACCGATTGCACTGGCCTTTGACGCTCGTGGTCGAATGTGGGTCGCAGAGAACGATACGTACTCCGATAGTTCGATTGGTTACGACCTGAAGCAGCACGACCGGATTCTCGTCTTTGAAGATAAAGACGGCGACGGTCGCGCTGATTCTCGCAAAGTTTTCTGGGACGAAGGTCACCATCTCACGAGTGTTGAACTCGGCTTTGGTGGCGTTTATGCACTTTGTGCCCCCGACTTGCTCTTCATTCCAGATCAAAACCGCGACGACGTTCCAGATGGTGAGCCGGTCGTCGTGTTGACAGGATTCAACAACGACTCGATCCGGCATAATATCGTCAACGGATTGAAGTGGGGACCGGATGGCTGGCTGTACGGTCGTCATGGAATCACAACCACGTCGTACGTCGGAACTCCAGAAACACCAGAAGAATTACGGACTCCAATCAACTGCGGTCTCTGGCGTTTTCATCCGGTCACAAAAAAGTTTGAAGTCGTCAGCCAAGGCACAACCAATTCCTGGGGACATGACTGGGATGAGCATGGCGAACTCTTCTTCATCAATACCGTCATCGGCCACTTCTGGCATGCACCGTACGGATCTCATCTGGAAAGAATGTTTGGCGAAGATTTCAATCCGCACCTGTACAAACTGATGCCTCAATCTGCGGATCACTACCACTGGGACCGAACAGAGAAATGGTCGGACATTCGAAACACTGGTGTGACGACAACAACAGATGCCGTGGGCGGCGGGCACGCTCACTGCGGAATGATGATTTACCAGGGAACGAACTGGCCGAAAGAATACCGCGGCGATGTCTTCACGTTGAATCTGCATGGACGCCGGATCAATCGAGACAAGATTGAAAGAGCCGGCGCCGGTTTCGTCGGCAAGCACCGACCAGACATGGCGATCTCCGACGACCAATGGTTTCGAGGAGTCGAACTCGCGCATGGACCCGATGGTGGTGTTTACGTTCTCGACTGGTCCGATATCGGGGAGTGTCATGAGAATGATGGAATCCACCGCACATCTGGACGTATCTACAAGATCGTTTATGGAAACGCGCAACCACAATCGTCTGTCGATTTCATGTCGCTCAGTAACGACGACCTGTTTGAGAAACTAGGCAGTGAAGACGCCTGGCAGCATCGCACAGCGCGCCGAGTGTTACAGGAAAGATTTGTCGCCGGAGACAACCTGATAACACTACGCAGCAAGCTGACTCCCCGGCTCTTTGAACGGATTGACGTGACACTTCGCCTGCATGTTCTCTGGGCTTTGAACTCCACCGGCGGCGTTGATACTGCTGATCTCAAACGGTTACTGGATAGTGATGAAGAATCGTTGCGTGTCTGGGCGATCAAACTGTTGGCTCGACAATCAGAACCGCAGCGTCATGCCGACCTCTTCGCAAATCTTGTCTCGAAGGAAACCTCTGGACTCGTATTGATGCACATCGCTTCCGCGATGCAAAGATTGCCACTTGAAGGCCGTTTTCCTATTGCAGCAGCACTCTTGCAACATCGTGAATTTGCGGAAGATCAATTTCTGCCACTCATGATCTGGTACGGAATCGAACCAGCGGTTGCAGAGCATCCTGATCAGTCGATATCGCTCTTAAAGGACTCTCAATTTCCGGAAGTGAATCAGTTCATTGCACGTCGCATCACTTCGGATTACCGGAAGCGGCGGAATTCAGTAGCGAGTCTGGTCGACGTTGCAGTCAGCGGAGACAGCAAAACTTCTAAGCAAGTTCTCCTCGGAATGCAGACGGCGCTTGATGGTCGAAGAAAAGCAGAAGCACCAACCGGTTGGGACGAGGCAGCCAAGAAGTTGACTGCGAAATCAGACGTTGAATTAATCCAGTTAGTTCGTGAATTATCTGTCACATTCGGAGATGGTCTCGCGTTGGAAGAACTTCGAAAAGTCGCCGCCAACAATGACGAGTCTCTGACAGTCAGACGGAATGCGATACGTGGCTTGGTCACCGCTCAGGACGAAGCGTCTCGTGACCTCTTGCAGAAGTTGCTCGATCACCGCGATCTCGGAACCGACGCAATTCGTGGGCTCGCTGTGATCGGAAACGAGAAAACGGCTCAAATCATTGTCTCTCGCTACGGTCGCTATCGAGACCGTGTCAAATCGGTTGCGATTGAAACGCTCGCGTCACGTCCAGAGTACGCTGCGGTTCTCCTCCAGGCGATCATCGACAATAAAATTTCCTCCACCGCACTGCCACCGTTTTATATCCGACAGATGCGCAGCTTCGAAGATGAGAAAGTTCAGGAGCCTCTCAAACGATTGTACCCCGAGTGGCGACACACATCGGCAGAAAAAGAAGAGCGAGCGAACGAACTGAGAGAGCTGCTCAACGAGTCATCTCTCACCCAGGCAAACGCAAGTCGAGGGAGAATGCTGTTTGAAAAGACCTGTGCCTCATGCCACAAACTGTACGGGCAAGGCGGAAAACTTGGCCCGGATTTAACCGGATCACAGCGATCCAACTTGAACTATCTTCTGGGTAACATCGTCGATCCCAGTGCGGAAGTCGCCGAGAAATTTCAGATGTCAATCATCGTCCTCTCAAGCGGTCGTGTCATCAGTGGTGTGATTCAGCAGGAAAGTGATGAAACAATCGTCATTCAAACGCCAAATGAAGAACTGACACTTCTTAAGGATGACATCGAAGCCAGAAAGAATTCCAAACTCTCCATGATGCCTGAGCGTCAACTCGACAAGATGACTAACACTGAAATACTTGACTTGTTTGGGTACTTAATGTCGAAGGAACAGGTCCCGCTCGTATTGATAAGCAAGTAAGGGATTCCTTTCAGCTTTATTCACCAACGTTCATTGTGATTCTGGGCTCCTGTAACTCAGACAGCTGAATCGCGCAGAAAAAAGTTCGACCATCTGGAAGATGTATCTCCTTTGAGTAAGCGTACGATGCTGTGGCTCATATTGAAGAAAAGCCATAAAAAAACCCGGAAACAGAGAGTCCAAGGGGGGCTGTGGACGTCAATCTATTCCCGGGGGCGATGAGCGTTTGCCGGACCTTCGAAAGCCGCTCATCAGGCTTTCGATGTCGCAAACAATACGAGTTGCCTCAAAATGGGTCAATACGTTTTTCTGTGTTTCAGAGTGACCAGAATGCCACACTTGTAGAAATTGCAAATCACTGGCAGCAAGAGGATGTAACTTATTGCTGCAAAGGATGATGCATACTGCCACTCAGTTTCTGATGAGGTGGCATTTCCTGCCGCATCGAGTGAGTGAACATGCGATTCGCAGCATGGAGATGCTTACTGTAAAATGGTCGTCTTCGTTCGCAGATCCGCTTTCATGGCCGAAAACAGCTGTAGACCCACCATCGGATTGCAGACTGCTGTGAGGCAGAACCAGTCTCTCTCATCAAAACATCTCTTGCCGTAGAGTTCGAAGAGATGGAAAAACTGGACGACAGTGCGGTGGATCTCCGTCGCTCAAGCCTGAGATCGAAGGCCTAATTCTTAACGTTTTTCTTCCAGGCAATGATGTCATCCAGTATTTCACCGAGCGGCATGCCTGGTTTCTTGCCGATGGTCTTGGCAAGTCGAGAGACATCGGGGATACGCCTGCGAACGTCTTCAAAATCGTTGCCGTAGGCGTCGCTGTAGTCCATGTACTGGATTTCGACAGAAGGGTCGACGCGTTGAATCACTTCCTGGGCGAGTTTTTCGATCGTCACAGCTTGGTCGCTACCGATGTTGAAGATGTCTCCGACCGCCTCGTCTGTATTCGTGAGAGTGGCGATGCAATCGACGATTTCTTTCACGTGAGCAAAACAGCGGACCTGTTGACCATCATCATAAACGACCAGCGGGCCGCCGTTCATTGCCTGATCGATAAACCGAGGGACGACCATGCCATAGTTGCCGACTTGCCTAGGACCGACAACATTGAAAAATCTTCCAATCACCACTGGAAGATCATATTTGCGATGATAAGCCAATGCGAGGAATTCATCGATTGCTTTTGAGCAGCCATATGCCCAACGGGGCTTTGAGGTGGGACCGAAATGCAGATCCTCCTCTTCATTCCATTTTTCTTTGGGGTTTTTCCCATAGACCTCGCTCGTGGACGCAAGAAAGAAGCGACAGCCGGTTTGTGCTGCTAACCTCAGGAGCCATTCGGTTGGGTAGATATTGGTCTCGATCGTTCGCACAGGGTCTTCGGCAACGAGTTTGACTCCGACTGCGGCAGCTAAGTGATAAATCACATCGACACCACGCACGACTTCAGTGAGCAGCATTTGATCGGTGATCGACCCAGTAATCAAAGTAAGATTCGGATGCTCAACGATGTGAGAAAGGTTTGACTTCTCTCCTGTCGAAAAGTTGTCAACGACGACAATTTCATTTCCTTCAGCCAGCAGCTTTTCTGTTAAGTGGCTTCCGATAAAGCCAGCACCACCAGTGATCAGACACTTCGCCATTTTAGAATTCTCCACAGTCAACGAGTCATCCGCGAATTTGGACGCCTCACAAATCATGCAGAGTATTGAACATCCCTCAACGACGCCAGCAAGATCGACTGTTTGCTAGAGGAAAAATTGAAGCCGAGCATGTGGATTTTTCTACGAGCCAGACGCTGTTGACTGCTCCGTTAAATCGGCGAGAGGCGGTTCATATCCGTAAAGATTGTATGTATCGCGGCATTGACCGTAGACTTCTTTGGCCCAATGTGGATCTGGCTCAAAGTGATTCTTCTTGTAATTTTTCAGCTTCTCTACTTGTGGCTCGACAGCAGTTCTCATCCCTTCGACATTTTCCAAATTCAACGCTTCGTAAATCTTATTCATCTCCTGCACGGGTTCTGCTGCGAGGTCTTCGTACTTCACTTCGTGAAGATGGCCTTCCGGAATCAGCGATTTGTCTGCTTGATATCGTTCAAATGCCTGTTTGTAGATGGTAATGATATCGTTCTCGACGTCTTTGAAGATCGGCTTTCCGAGAGTGTTCTCTTCGATCATTGTACGCCGCAGATGGCATGCCGAATTAAAAACGTCAAAGGGGTCACGGTAGATGTAAACGAACTTGGCCTCGGGATACATCTTCAATAGCGTTTCGATGCGATATGTATGTGAAGGTGATTTCAAAATGATTTGCTTGGGGGAGCGGACCGTAATCTTTCTGACAAATAGGTCGAACGCGGCCTTCCAACGGTTCTGCTTTGCCTCTGGCAGAGACTCAATGTGCAGCGATGGCTTGTATTCATCTAAATCGTCTGGGAACGCAAGAACCGAATAAGGTGAAATGAGGGTCGTGATACACAACGCGACTTCATCTTCCTGCGGGACATCCCAAGCAACTGCCATATTATCCATGGGACGGCTTTTGGGGACAATGAAACCTGTCAGAGCGGTCGCAACTTTCTCGGTCAACAGAAAGTGTGTCGGAAACATCGTTTGATAGAGATTGGGATAACCAAATTGAGGATCAGATGTCATTAGATTGTGAAGCAGCGTTGTTCCAGATCGCCAAAACCCGAGAATGAATATGGGAGGGTGTTTCAGTTGAACTTCTTTTACCCGCCGACCATAGAACAGATTTTCGACACCCGCCATAAACGAATTATAGATGCCCATGATCGGCAATATCAAAATTCGACCAGAGTGTGTCCAATGTAAACTAGGACGTTTTGAGAGTAGTTCAAAAACTCGTGAAAGACGCATTCCATGCCAGATGACGAATGGTCCTTGTGAGGACCGCTTCGGTTTTGGCTTTGAATCAGTGGTCTTTGACATTCTCTGTGACACCTTCCGTGACACTTTCTGTGACACCTTCCGAGAGACCTTCCTTGAGACCTTAGTCTTGTTCCTGGTCAAGTTTGACACGTTGCTCATCGTATTTCCCCATGAAGCATAAAGTGTCTCACCCTGCCGAGAGAAGAGGACCAGATTGATTTGCCACTTCTGGCAAGCGGATCATCTAGGCTCTTTGTGGAAAGGGTGACCCGTCATATACCAAAACCTGTTGTTTGTTCCAACACGAAAACAAACTTAGAAGGTGGTTGACGAAGCTTCCTACTATGATGAATCGACCGGATTTACCACTGCCTTCAATCGAACCAACGTGAATAAACGATTCCAGAACGAATCTGGATGAACGGACCTATCTTCCAGTCTCTGGAAAGTGACATTGATGATGAAAACATGATCTTAAGCGTTGAATTCCCTTGAAATAGAAGGAGTGACCGGAGACTCATCGATTTTGATCGTACGGTTGTTCCGATTGGGATGATTGGAGAATCTGGTGAGATTATAGGGTTGAATCAAGTTTTTCGATGTTGTCGCATCTCCCCACGCTGTTTTTTGTCAACTTCTCCTGCTTCGCCAATCCGCACCACCGGTCTCGGTTCATAGTTGAAGCAGAGATGTTCCATTGTGGAACTCGAATGCAATACGTTCTGTTGATGACATACAGCGTTGATCGGCTATATCTTATTTCTCCTGGCGAACGCCATGCTGTTCATTCGCCCGTCGGAATTATTTCCGGCTCTGGGCAATCTACAGGTGTATCTCGTTTTTATTGCAGGGGCAATGCTCTTTTCTTTTCAGGGAATCCATAACCAGTTGCGATGGAAGTCGCTGATTCAGCAGCCTGTCAACATGTGTGCCGTTGGTGTGACCCTTTGTGTTGTTCTTTCACGAATTGCGACTGGAAATTTTACGGGAATCGATACGGCATTTATCGGGATGCTGAAAGTTCTGCTGTATTATCTTGTGCTCGTTTCTGTCATCACGACACCGGCTCGGCTGCGTTACTTTCTAATGTCGACAGCAGTTTGTTCGACGTTCATGATTGCCTACAGCATTGTCGACTATCGAAGCTTTAATGCTGAGTGGCTGCATAATCCTGAACTGCCACGTGTTCTTGAACTGGAACGATCGCTCCCGGTACATGAGCGAACAATTCTTCGCCACACTCCAGATCGAGATGGCTACGACCGCTACGGAAATGAAGTGTGGTTTTTCCGGATTTGTGGATTGGGGATCTTTCACGATCCGAATGATCTCTCGCTGTTGATCGTCGCGACATCAATCATGTCACTCTTTTTCCTGACCGACTCAAAGTTGTCAGGCATTCGATATTTGTGGGTGTTGCCGCTGCTGGTGATGGGGCTTGCCATGCACTACACATACTCGCGCGGAGGACTGCTGGCAGCGTTGGTGGCTCTCTTCGCCTGGCTTTCAACGAGATACGGAGGCAAAGTTGCGTTTGCCATCGGAGGACTCTGCGTCGCTGCGCTGCCGCTTGCATTAGGGCGGGCGGCTAACATTGATGTCTCCAGCGGCACCGGTCAACAGCGTATTCAAATCTGGAGCGATGGTCTGCTGGCGATCCGCAACAGCCGTCTTATTTTCGGAGTCGGTGAAGGACAGTACGCGGAGATCTCTACTCACGTTGCTCACAATTCATACATTCACGCATTCGTCGAACTCGGCTTGGTTGGAGGAACATTCTTTTTCGGATGTTTCTTCATTCCGGCATTCACATTTTTGCTGATGAAGGCAAAGGGGTTTCGGATTCATCATCCGGAATTGCGGCGTCTGTTCCCGTATGTCGCAGCGATTCTCGCAAGCTGGTGCATGGGAATGTGTACGTTGTCTCGCTGCTATGTCCCTCCCACCTATATGGTCGCCGGAATTTGTGCGTCGTTTGTCAATCTCATTGGTTTTTATCGCCCCTTCCCGAAGCCCATGTTGATACTCAATCGCCGCACTGCTCAGCCCTGGATTGCCTGCAGTTTTGGATTGTTAATAGGCGCGTATCTCTTCGTCCGTGTGTTTGCCCGTTTTGGGTAAGCCGTCAGCTTACAGTGAAATTAAAAGGAAGAAACATGAATTCGTTCCCTAAGGTCAGTGTCGTCATTCCAGCATACAATGCTGCTGCGACCATCGAAAAAACGCTCGATAGCATACTCGCACAAACGATTGCGCCGGGCGAGGTCATTGTTGTTGATGATGGTTCTTCCGACGCAACGTGTGAAAACGTTGCTCGCTATGGAGAGCGGGTTCGCTTGATTTCACAATCGAACGCCGGACCTGCGGCGGCTCGCAATCATGGGATTCGCGAATCACAATTCGACTGGATCGCACTCCTCGATGCCGATGACACATGGTTGCCGGAGAAACTTGAGTGCCAGCTTCCACACTGTCAGCCAGGTGTCGGCCTTGTCTACTGCTTCGAGTTTGAAGATGAAGCAAAATTTCCCGGTGATGACCTCGATTTCGAGACGTTGTGGACACACAACTACATCGGTACTTCGACTGTCATTTTATGTAAGAAGACACTGGAAAAAACCGGAGATTTTTCCGAAGACCGAGCGTTTATTGGCACTGAGGATTACAACCTCTGGCTGCGGATTGCAGCATCAGACGACAAAATTGTGACTGTAAAGAAGTCACTGATTCACTACACCCCTGCCGATGGAAACTTGTCGAGTCAATACGATCGTGTCATCAAGGCGGAATTATTGAACGTCGACGTCATTGCCGAACAGTTCAACCTGTCTGCGGAAATGGTGCGAACCAAAAAGATCGCGTTGTTAGAGGAATACGGCCTCGCATTATTCTGGACTCGCAATCTCCCGTTAGCTCGAAAGTATTACGGACAACTTCTCAAACAAAGCCCAACGTTCAAAGGGCTGGGGTACTGGCTTGCAACGTTTCTTCCTTCCTCGCTGCTGGACGCGAAACGTCCAGCGACAGCATAAACAGGCTCACTATTCATGACGCTCCGCAAGAACATCCTTGCTGGCTGGTTCGCCCATCTTGTGACCGTGATGATCGGCTTCTTTTTGATGCCGTACATCCTCGGGACTGTGGGGGAATTGCAGTATGGGGCATGGGTGTTCATCAACGCCGTCGCTGGTTATTCCAGAATGATCTACGGCGGATTCGGGGCCACCATTTGCAGGTATGTCTCCGACTTATCGGCGAAAAAAGAATGGGACCGCCTGAATCAATTCGTCAGTTCCATCCAGACGGTCTATTTTGGGACGGCTCTACTGGCAATTCTCGCAACCGGAATCTTCGCCTGGCTGGCAGGTGGTCTTGATAAATGGGACACGCTGCCTCTCGACGAAGTTCGGATTTCGATTCTGATTGTCGGTGGAACCATCGGCATGGGAATGATCGGCAGTGTGTATGGCGGTGTGCTGATTGGGACCCAACGCCTTGGTATCCAACGGGGAATCGAAGTCGGCATCGGCATTCTACGGCTCGTTTTGACCTTAGTCTGCCTGCACCAACACTATGGACTCATTACGTTAGCGCTGATCTTTCTGGCGGTGACTGTCGTCGAACAATCGATCACCGCGATCATCGCGTACCGATTGATTCCGACACTTTCTATTGCTCCCTGGAACACTCGGCGAGATGTCATCAAAGAGTGCTTCGGGTTCAGCGCGTTCAACGCGATTGCCTTGTTCGCGGAATTTCTCATCTTCTTCACCGATACCGTTGTGATCGGAGTGATTCTCGGACCGTTGGCGGTTGTGCCATATCAAATCGGACTCCGTATTGCCCAGATGATTCAAATCCCCATCGCTCAGATTGGTGAAGCGATTCTTCCCAAGGCGGGAGAGCTACACGCCAAGCAGGAGCAACAGAGATTGGGAGAAGTCGTCGCCAAAGGGATGGGCGTTGCGTTTCTGCTCTCCGGTGGATTTTGTATTGGAGCGGCGTACTTTGGGGACATGCTCATTCAAACCTGGATCGGCAAACAGTATCACTCAAGTGCATTGGTCATGGTCATTCTGATCGGTTCACAGGTCGTCGCGCTGCCGATGGTCGTGACTCGCAAAGCATTATTGGGCACGGGTCAGGTTCGCATCCCAGCCTTCATTGATCTGTTTGAAGCATTCTGCAATCTGGTTCTCTCGCTGATCCTGATTCAATTCTGGGGCATTGTCGGCGTTGCAGTTGGAACGCTCGTGCCTCTCGTTTGCATCGAACTCTTTGTCTTCCTGCCGTACGCGATGAGGCAACTCAACCTAGAACGCGATCAACTCGTTTCGAAGGTCGTGGCAATTCAAATTCCCGCTCTGCTTGGACTTCTGATGTATTGCGAAACGATCTCACGAATCGAAATCTCGCACGGCTGGCTGCCACTACTGGCGGTCTCAGCAGGCGGAGGAATCGTGTTGTTTGGTATTCGTTACATCACTCAACTCCTCCAGAAATCCGTATTTATCAGGCAGACTCCCGCCCTTCCTTGAACTGAACAAACTCATGCAAAGCTTGAATCAGCAACTCGAAACAGTCGACGCGAGCACGAAGAACTCTGCGACTTCGTTGTCGTGGAGAACATGCGCAGCATCGGCTGTTGACGAAGCGTTGCACCTCTGGAGAAAGTTGGCGAACCGGCTTCAAAATCAATCCATTACGGCGGACCCAGATTGGATCGAAAGCTGGATCGACTCCTACGGCGACCTCGTCCCGCATCGGTTTTTGATTGCTGAATCCGACAAAACTGTTCGCGGGATCACCCTAGTTACCGATGGTGTTGATCGAAATAACGGACCATTTCCAGTGCGGTCAATTCATCTTGGAACGGCGGGTGAACCGCAACTTGGCAGCGTTTGCGTGGAGTACAACCGCTTGTTAGTCGAGCCTGAATTCGAGACGCAGTTCGTTGAAGGCGTGAGCGTTTTTCTCACGAACGACACGAGTTGGGAAATGCTCTGTCTGGACGGGCTTTCAGAGACGGACCTTCAAGCGTGGTTACCTCAATTCCCCAATGCCGCGATTCGATCCCGCGACAGCAAATACTTTGACTTCGATGCCGCCCGGCTCAGTGATGGCGACCTGATATCGCATCTGGGAAAGAGTACGCGTTCGAACATTCGGCGTCGGTTGAAGAAATACGGAACACTGGAAACCGAGTGGGCGACGAGCCTCACGCAAGCAGATGAAATCTTTGCTGATCTCGTGAGATTACACCAAGCAAGATGGAACAACGTTGACGAACCAGGTGCCTTTGCAAACGACCGATTCCTGAAGTTTCAGCAGCGTATTTTAGTACGACTGTTCAGCGAACAAAAAGTGGTTCTGTTTCGCGTTCGCCACAATTCCGAAACGGTCGGCTGCCTGATGCTGCTCGTTGATCAGAACCGAATGCTCGATTACCTCTCCGGCTTCGCACCGTTTGATAAGAAACCGAGCATCGGATTGATCACGCACTACTTGTGCATGGAAGAAGGGCTGAAACGAGACTTCGCCGCGTACGACTTCCTCGTTGGTGACAAGCAGCACAAGAATAATCTGTCGACACATTGCAACCAACTCTGCTGGCTGACGTTCAATCGACCGTCGCTGAAAAACAAAACCGTTCAAACACTTCGCAAGGTCAAGCGGTTTATGAGCGAGGCAAAACGATCTTCGTGACAAAGTGTTCCGTGACAGCGCTTTTATTGACACGAAAGACAAATCAAACGGACGACATGATGACAACAATTGACGAATTAAAGTCTGTCGACAGCCTTGAACACAAAGCGAATCCCGTAGGGAATTCGCGACGGCTCAAGGTGTGTCACCTCAGCATGACACTCGAAACCGGCGGGTTGGAACGTTTGCTGGTGGACTATGGGCGTTTCCACAATTCCGAGCAGTTCGATCTTAGTTTTATTGCGCTGGAAGGAACCGGACAGCCAGGTGATGAACTTTGCGAGGCTGGTTATCGAATCGATCAGATTCAACTTTCTAAAATCGGTAAGATTAAAGGACTGCGACGGCTTTCTCAGAGATTGAAAGAAAATCAGATTGATATTCTTCACACTCACAATACCTATCCGCAGTTCTATGGTTCAATTGCTGCGAAATGGGCAAAGATTCCAGTGGTCATCAACAGTCAACATGGTCGCGGTTGCGGACCGAATCGTAAGGCACTGTGGCAGTTTCGAATTGCGAACGAACTGACGACACGCATCGTGGGTGTTTCCGCAGATGCGACGAAACTGTGTCAGGAACAAAACAGATCAAACGCCAACAAGATGCAATGCATCTGGAACGGAATCGACCTCGACAGATTCCAATTCCATGGTCCGAAAGATGAACTGACAGCCATTTCGGTCGGACGACTCTCTCCAGAAAAAGATTACGGCACTTTGCTCAAAGCAACGAAGATTGTTTCTGAAGCTTACCCAACGTTCCATCTCAAACTGATCG
>DAOUPA010000461.1 GCA_030626405.1 Planctomicrobium sp. | reverse complement strand
GTGTTTCTTTTGATTCAGTTTCGGTCGGTTCCATCATCATCGCTTCGGCGACGACCAGTGGGAAGTACACAGTCGGTGCGTGGAAGCCGTAGTCGAGTAGCCGCTTCGCGATATCCATCGCGGTGATGCCTTTTTCATCCTTGAGCTGCCGGGCCGATGCCACGAATTCGTGCATACAATACTCGCCACGCGGCACTGGGAGGATCTCTTTCAAACATGCTTTGAGATAGTTCGCATTCAACACGGCATGTTCTGAAACGTCACGCAGCCCTGAGGCTCCGAGAGTTCTCAGATAGAAATACCCGCGAAGCAGAATGCCGACGTTGCCGAAGAAAGAACGCATGCGACCGATGCTTTTCGCTGGAGTGGTGAGTTCGTAAGTTTCGTCGTTTCCTGAACCAACCTTGCTGACGATGGGACCAGGCAGATAGTCTGCCAGAAAATCTCGAACGGCAATCGGACCGGCGCCGGGACCGCCTGCGCCGTGAGGTCCGGTGAAGGTTTTATGCACGTTGTAGTGCATCATGTCGCCGCCAAAATCGCCAGGGCGGGTGATGCCAAGGATGGCGTTCATGTTGGCTCCATCGATATAGACCAACGCGCCAACGTCGTGGAGGATACTTGAAATTGTGGCGATGTCTTTTTCAAACAGGCCGAGCGTATTCGGGTTGGTGACCATGAACACAGCGGTTTGCTCGTCAACTAATGACTTCAAAGCTTCAACATCAACGAGACCGTCAGCGGAAGGTTCCATCTGCACGCATTCAAATCCAGCGAGTGCCGCACTTGCGGGATTTGTCCCGTGAGCGCTGCTTGGGAAGATCACCTTCGTTCGCTTCTCGCCTTTCTCGGCGAAGTATGCAGAAGCAAGATGCAAAGCCGCCAGTTCTCCTTGTGCTCCTGCCGCTGGTTGCAGAGAAACCGCAGGCAACCCGGCAATTTCGCCGAGCATTTCCTGTAACTCGAATAAAATCTTGAGCATTCCCTGTGAGTCTTCCGGACGAGCATAGGGATGAAGGTCACCGAGTCCGTGAGTGGCTGCTAAACGCTCGTGCCGCTTCGGATTGTACTTCATCGTACAGCTTCCCAGCGGGTAGAAATGAGTATCAACAGACATGTTGAGCGTCGATAGATTCACGAAATGACGAACGACGTCGCCTTCGGCGAGTTCTGGCAGCGGAGGTGCTTGCGACGCGAGTGAACCTTCCGGCAGGATCTGAGTCAGGTCGCTTTTCGGGACATCACAATTCGGGAAAATCGCCGCGCGACGACCGGGAGTCGACATTTCGAAGAGTGGACGTGTGGCAAATGTATTTCGCATCAATGGAACCTTCAGGTTGCCAATTATAGTCGTTGAGTAAAACGGAGTTGCATTGCGTTAAACGTTGGTCGCACAAATGCTGAGTCTAGAACCAGCCTACTTTTTGTTATGCGAGTGCTTTGACTAAAGCATCGATTTCTTCTTTTGTTCTTGATTCGGTGACGGCAACGAGGATGCCGTTTTCCGCTCCGGAAGGTGTCGATGAGAATTGACTCAACTCCGGTCCAAGATCAAATCCGGCTGCGGCTGCTTTTTGGAGCAACTGATCAACGCCGCCTGAGACCCGCAGAGTGAACTCTTTGAAAAACGGTGCGTCGAACATCAAGTCGATCCCATCAATTTTCGTCAGTTGTTCGGCGGCATAATGCGCTTTGTGACAACACAATTCCGCCGCTTCTCGAAGACCTTGCGGTCCCATGAGAGAAAGGTAAATCGTGGCTCGAAGAGCAAGTAGTCCCTGATTCGTGCAAATGTTGCTTGTCGCTTTTTCGCGGCGAATGTGTTGTTCCCGAGTTTGTAATCCGAGGACGTAACATTGCTTTCCATCACGGTCGGTGGTCATGGCAATCAACCGGCCAGGCATTTTACGAACGTATTCGTTTCGACAGGCAAGGATTCCGAGGTATGGTCCACCATACTGCAAGGGAATTCCCAGAGGCTGACCTTCGGCGACCCCAATATCGGCTCCGTAATCGGCGGGACGTTTTAAGACTCCGAGGCTGATCGGGTCGAAGGAAACGACCGACAGCGCCCCGTGCTCTTTTGCAAGTTGGCAGAGTGCTTCACCATCCTCGACACACCCGAAGAAGTTCGTTTGCTGGAAAACGAGACAGGCGGTCTGGTCGTCGATCAACTCTTTTGCACGGTTAAAGTCAGTAGTGCCGTTGACGGTGGGGATGGTGACGACTTCGGTGTCGAGGTTGCGGACGTATGTTTCGACGACGTGTCGATACTCAGGGTGGACGCCTTCTGAAATGAGAATTTTTCCGTGGCGGCGAGTGACACGCATCGCCATGAAAGCGGCTTCGCTGACGGACGTGCCGCCTTCATAAAGGCTTGCATTGGAAACATCAAATCCAGTGAGTGCGCAAATGAGGGATTGATATTCGAAGAAGGCTTGCAGCGTTCCCTGACTCGCCTCTGCCTGATAAGGGGTGTAAGCGGTGTAAAACTCGCCTCGGCTCGCCAGTTCGTCGACGACTGCAGGAACGAAATGGTCGTACGCACCGCCTCCCAGGAAACAAACGCGGTCGGCTTTGTTTTGTGCCGCAAGCTTTAAGACTTGTTGTTCGAGTTCGAGTTCGGTCAGAGGTGCAGGGAGATCGAGAGGCCGACCTAACTGCAAATTTTCTGGAATCTGTTGAAGCAATTCATCGATTGAGTTGACCCCAATCGTCTCCAGCATCTGCTTTTGTTGTTCTGGAGTATTGTAGAGATATGCCACGCTGCGGCTCCTGGGCTACCGAGAGAATGAGTTCCACTCATCCCCACAAGTGACCGTTAATATTGATTGGCTGCAACTTCCCTGGCAGCATCTTAGATATCGCTAAATCGCGATAAAGAAGTAGGGTCCGCTTTGCGGACCAGTAGTTGCCGACAATGCGGTCCCTACGACTACGAGCTTGGATCAACTAGTGACTCATTCTCAATGGCTTTCGCAACTTGCTTGATAGGCTGTGTAGTCCATGAGGTTGTCGACTTCTGCTGGATCAGAAATTTTCAGCTTCATGATCCAGCCAGCACCGAACGAGTCGTCGGCGAGAGGGCCAAGGTCGTCAGCCAATGCTTCGTTGACTTCAATGATCTCGCCTCCAACAGGTGCGTACAAATCGCTGACGGCTTTGACGCTTTCAATTTCCCCAAATTCTTCGCCGGCAGCAATCGTTTTTCCGGCGGAAGGAAGTTCAATAAAAACGATATCGGTGAGTTCTTTGACAGCGAAATCACTGATGCCAATTGTGGCAATTTCGCCATCGAGGGCGAGCCATTCATGCGTCTTTGCAAATTTCATGGAAGCGGTGTCCATGGAGTTCTCCTAGATATTTTAATTTCAGAATCTGAATGTTGTTATAAGTAGTGGGCTGGGACTTGTCTCAGCAGATCGTAACCAGCTTCCCATCAAGCCGGAGCATGATCCAGACAAAGGTGGCGGGTGCCACGGCTGTGTCAGCCGTGTGAGTCCGAATAGGACATGTCGTTCGAGTTGAACTTGGTATGAATAGCATGCCAGCTCTCATTTCGCACGGCTCGCAGAGCCGTGGCACTCCATTCGACGTTGATGATTTCTACCAGCCAGCAAAAAATGAGGCATGTCCTGTTGTGACTTTTTATTCACCCTGACCTGCGGCAACTTCTCCGCAGCAATTCCTCTGTTCGATTTCTTCAATTTTGTCCAATCGTCTTTGATGACGCCCACCCTCGAATTCGGTTTTTAACCACAATTCGACGATCCGACCCAGCAATCGATCACCAAGCATGTCGGCGGAAAGGCACATAATGTTTGCATCGTTGTGCCGCCGACTGTATTCGGCAGTGACGTCATCATGGCAGGAAACTGCGCGAACTCGTGGGAATTTGTTGGCAGTAATACACATGCCCATTCCGGTCCCGCAGATGAGGATTCCTCGATCGACGAGGCCCGCTGAAACTGACTCAGCAACCTTACTTGCAAAGTCGGGGTAATCGACACTCTCGTCTGTCTCTGGTCCAAGGTCGATTCCCTCGCATCCCAATTCATCGAGCTTCGCGAGGATCTGCCGTTTGACTCTCACTCCGCGATGGTCGCTCGCAATGGAAACTTTCATCTTGCCATTCCTTATGTTGAAGTCTGCTGTTCAAGCAGCGTTCTTAAGTATCCTTCGATTTCTTCTCGGCAGCGCCTATATTCATCCATCCCTCCTCCGATCGGATCGGAAACGTCCCTTCCACCGCCGGTCCCTGTGCTGTCAGAGAGCAATCTGGCTCTGCCTGCAAGTTCAGGGAATGTACTCAAAATTGCATCGAGGTGATTTTGAGTCATCGTGAGTATATGATCGCAATGAAACAGGAGTTCTTCTGTGATGGGTTGACTTTCATGGGAAGTGAGGTCAATTTTGTCTGCTTGCAGAAGCTGAACCGCTTCTGTACTTGCAGGTGCTCCTGGATATGCTGCAAGTCCTGCAGAAACGACGGTATGCCCTCGATCAAGAAGTTCATCATCCTGACAATCGAAGTGATCTGCAAGCATCTTTCGAAAGAGTGCTTCCGCCATCGGGCTGCGACACGTGTTTCCGGTACAAACGAACAAAAACACCTTGCCTGTCAGGCGAGAGAGAACTCGGTCGCTAATTACGCCTGTCCGTTCCATCTCGAACTCATCTTCTTTCACGCGAACGACTGATAATCCCTCGGCGTATCTGTTTTCGTTGGAATTGACGATCAAATGAATGTCGTCTGTGTTGACTCGTTCTGTCTCGTTGATTGCAACGACCAGTCCTAAAGCTGGTGCGGAGAGTTCCCCGAGAACGGCGTTTGAAAATGCTTGTCCTGGAACGAAGAAGGACCTTCCGAACTCTGAAAGTGCCCACACTTTTGCTGCGTCTGGCCAGTCTTCGGACATGCCTTCTGGTTGACCGCAGCCGACCCGTAATGCCACTGGACCCGGCCAGCAACGCCTGGTGAGTTTCATTGCTATCCCTGAAACATTGTCTGCAAAGTCGTTAATGACAGAAAAGTGAGGGATTGCGACGACTTGGGCTGAATGTTCCAATGCTTCGCTCATCGCGGTCAGTTTTGCCACGGCAGAGTCCTGTCCAGGCAACGCCAAGACCATCATTCCAACTTCATCAGGAACTGCAACAACTTTGCCAGACTCAAGTTGCGACACGGCAACGCGCACAGCGTCTGTGTGATCGTTGATCTGGTCTAAGTTGATTTGCTGTGACATTCGAGGTAGATGCTCAGAGATGTTTCGACGCGAACGCGAATTTCAAAACGGTATCGTATCCCAGAGGATACTGCGGTTCAAACGAGTCCAACGAATCGAGAGAGTGAGCATGTTAAGTGCTGATGTGACGCGAATATCACAGTTCTGAAAT
>DAOUPA010000120.1 GCA_030626405.1 Planctomicrobium sp. | reverse complement strand
GCCAGGTTCCCAAGTCGATGTTTTCGGAAATCGACCGTACGGAACCGTCCATCAACAGGCTGTTGACCATGCCGGTGTGCCAGCTTCTAGAAGTCACGGCTGCGTATGTTGGACCAGTGCAGGATTTGTCTTCGCGGCACGAGGTGTAGTCCCCTTCATCTTCACGATCACCACCTGGGACAGTCACTTCTGCGTTTGGATTGAGTGTGACTGTAAAGCCAGTTTGATGAACCCGCCCGTCCACCCATTCGGTGTGCCCGCTATTCGCCTTGTTGCTTCCGCCACCAGCGATCAAGCTCGTCACCTGGGCTGGATCGGTTGGAATCGTAGACGTCCCTGTCCCTCCATCACGATTGTAGGCTGTAAACGCTTTCACTTCAGAGAAGCCCAGTGTGTTGCTGGTACCATCAGTGAAATCACGCGGTTTGAAACTTGTATTCGGAGCAAATGCTCCGTCACCGGCAACGCGCGCTCCATTTACCCAAACTCGCCACGTCCCTCCGTTGAAGCCGTAATTGAGAGGGTAGTGGCTTGTTGATCCATTGCTCCCTGGTCGGGCTCGGTCGTTCGGGTCACTCGGGCAAAGATAGGCCGCAACTCGCATCGTAGGAATGGCAGCGTTGATCGGGTCGCCATATGCTCGCGACAAATCCGCGGCATTGTACATGCTTGCCTGCTCGAGGTAGGGAAGCAATCTGGCGTGTGCTGACCATTCCCCGCCGTTCGTTAAGTTTGTTCCGCTGCTTGTAATATCTGAGATAAATGAAGGAGGAAACCCGTTGTTGACATCCAGGTAATTATGCAGAGCCAAGCCAATCTGTTTGAGATTGTTCTTGCACTGAATACGCCGAGCCGCTTCTCTGGCCTGTTGTACAGCGGGAAGTAACAAGGCAACTAAAATTGCGATAATCGCAATGACAACAAGGAGTTCGATCAGGGTGAATCCACGTCGTTTGCTGTAAGTCTTCATTTGTGCTCCGGGTGAAGGTCGTCGGGAATGACACCATCAATCGTGGCTGGCAGGAGGGCTGGCTGGCTTGAGGCGGGTTAGTTGACACTGAGTCTCAGTTGCAGGTAGTCTACTCTTAATAAGAGCTGGTTTCAATTCGCATCCCCACTCATCTGCATATTTTTCACGAAACGGTCGCCATGAGTTCGTCAGCCAATGAGCGTTTCCCTGAAGGTCGAAAACCGAAAGAGGAGAAAGATTCACTTAAAACTCAAGGGATTTACCAGTCTGCCGACCTGTTTCAAGGAAGAAATGAGATCACGATCTGCCATTAAGGAGGGTGTTACCGCCTCCGCATTACAAAAAGTGGGAAACTCATCCTGAACAAATGAGTGAAACCGAACTCAGACGTCAAATTTCTTTCTTGAAGAGTTGGCGCTGATAAAGAGGGAGATGTCGGTAGTAGACTTCAAGAGTCAAAATTGACAGGCAGGTTGAGTAGAGGCGACCGCCTGTTCTTCCATGTGGGTCGCGTGGTGCCCAACTGCCAGCGGCGTGTCCGTCAGTGACTTGAGTCGAAACCAGTTGTGGTCGCATCACCTTGTTCCATTTTTTCCATTTGGAACCGCCCCAGTGATGCAGAACTTGCGTGGCGTAATAGTTGTAATACTGATTGTCTTTCGAAGGGCCAGTTGCACTCAGAAATTCAACACCAACGCCGAGAGCTGGCGTGCTGGAGTCCCAGCCGTAGTACATGCGACACAGTAGCCCAATCGAAGTCGTTGACAGTTTTTTGCTGGGTGTGGTGTAGCCGTAGAACGCACCTTGTTCGAGTTGTACCGAATCGAGGAAACGTTCGGCGCGAACCTTAACTCGTCCTGGAACCGTCAGCCCCGCCATCTTCGCACTTGTCACCGCCATAATCTGCCAGCCAACCACGGATGTATCTCCATCAGCTTGGTTTGGACGATACCGCCACCCGCCGTTTTCAGCGTGCTGAGAATCAACGGTGAAGTCCACGCATGCCTGAGCGATGACGCGAACCTTGCGGTCGCGACTGAGGCCATACAATTCACACAAAACGATTGTTGCAATTCCATGAGCGTACATCCCTGAGTTTCCGCCGGTGACTCCGCGCAAATCTCCTTTCGTCTCCGCTGCCAAGTACTGTCTCGCGAGAAACTCTAGGCCGTTTTTCACTTGCTCCTGGTAATTCCCATCATGATGTGTATGGCCTGCACCGACAAAACAAAGCATAGCCATCGAAGTTGCACCGACGTTGTTATTGAGAGATCCAGGGGATGTGCATGAATCCTGACAGGCTTCGCGAGTGTGATTGAAGCTCCAACTGCCGTCTTTGTTTTGATGATTTGCTAACCATTTCAAGCCGCTGGAAACGGCCGCTTCGCTCGTCGCAGTACCTCCAAACGCTTTCGTGAGGATTGAACGTGCTTCTTCCGTGCGACCGGAGAGTTCTCCCGATTTATGATTCTTTCCCAGATATTCGATGGCATCTAGCTGCCACTGAAGTTCCTCTTGTTCGGTGTCAACTGTGGTCAGGCTAGGTTGCTCAGCAATAACATTCGTTGGAATAGATAGCGACGCCGAATCATTGATGTCTCGATCATTGAGCTTTTCCGGTGTCACATCGATATTGTCCACAGTTTCGAGCGGGGCGTTGGTGGCGACTTCGGTTCGTATCGTCAAGTACTTCGTCAAATCATACGGTTGGCTGGGAAGCACGATCATCGCCATGATTGCCAGGAGAGCGATATGAATTCCAATACTGCAAGCCGCAACTCCCAGCGAATCATGATGCCTCTGCCACCAATTCTTCACTTCGTGATTCTGGTCTTCGTCGGACTGCGCGTTCACTGAAAACCACTCACCCTGAAATGAGGACAGCCAGCAATCCTTTGAACAGAACTCTGACCGGGAAATTTGAATTGAGTGTAAAAATGTCATCTATGACTGGATCGAAATTGACCTCCTAGGATATGCCATTCGAGTTCCAAATTCCAACAGAAGATGATTCTCGCAGACGATTTTGATGACCATACATTCCCAGCGTTGCCGACGAGAAGCCACAGACTCGAATGAGATTTGCAAATGAAGTGAGCGTTCGTCAAAGTTCGACTTTCATAATGAGTAAACAATCTTAAGAGGAACCGAAGTGTCAGATCGATCAGTGGCTCTGGTGACAGGGTCGGCAACCGGAGTGGGAAGAGCGTGTGCGGTCAAGTTTGCCGCACTCGGTTTTGACGTCGTCGTCAATTATTCCAGAAGTGAAAAAGAGGCTGAGGAAACAGTTGGTCTCGTTAATGCCGAAGGAAGCGATGCTCTTTTGGTCAAATGTGATGTCAGCAATGAAGCCGCCGTACGTGAAATGATCAGCAAGGTCAACGATCGCTTCGGCCGCCTCGATGTGCTGGTGAACAACGCTGGCTGCACTTATTTTGTTGAGCATCAAAACCTCGAAGAGATGACTGAAGAGCGCTGGGACCGGATATTGGGTGTGAATCTCAAGGGACCATTCTTCGTCACACGCGCTGCGGCAACACTCTTGAAGCAAGATGGTGGGGGAGCGGTCGTCAACATTAGCTCCGTCGCCGGAATTGCAGGTCTTGGCTCCTCAATCGCTTACTGTGCAAGCAAAGGGGCACTCAACACAATGACAAAGTCACTGGCCCGAGCTCTGGCTCCAGAAATCAGAGTTAACGCCGTTTGTCCAGGTCCAATCGACACACGCTGGCTACGAGAGTGGATGTCCGAAGAACAGATCGAAGGTTTCACATGCGAATACCCTATTCCACGCTGTTCAACACCTGAAGACGTCGCCGATACAGTCATTTACCTCGCCACCGAAACGACAATGACAACCGGCCAATGTCTTGTACTCGACGGTGGTCGGACAATGTAAGGGGACTTGATGTGCTCAGAAGCCGGCTTTTCTGAAAATCCGGGCTTCTACTGAAATCATCATTCCGGTTCATTTGCACCACGAATAATTACCATCGCAAAAGCCTCGCAAAGAGCGTTGACCAGTGGCCCGCCAGTAGATATCCTGATGGGTTCTCGTGTTTCGGAGGTGGTTCGAAACACATTCACTTTCATTGATAAGTAGTGGTACACAGGCACCATGGGACGTATTGAACGATCTCGCGAATTGGCTCGTCGTCGGACGCGTCGTAAAAAACTGAAAAAACTGCGTACAAAGTTCGCAGAAGCGACTTCAGATGCTGACAAGCAACTCATCGTCGAAAAGGTGCAGCGAGTCAGTCAATTCGCTAACCTCGAGTAGATCGCTCGATAGCTTGCCTATGCTTTAATTCCGTATCGCCGGACAGAGGTTCTGATGTTGCGATTCTTTTTCGCTGCGCTCACAGCAATGACACTGTTCAATGCCACAGCCATCTCTGATGATGGCGTCTATGAATTGCGGATCTACACCTGCGAACCAGGCAAGTTAGAGGCACTGCATACACGCTTCAAAGATCACACGATGCAGATCTTCGAGAAGCACGGGATGGAAAACATCGCCTACTGGGTTCCGACCAGCGATGACAATAATCGCTTAATTTACGTCATTCGCCACAAGAGTCGCGAAGCAGCCGCGAAATCCTGGAAGGCTTTCATCAGCGACCCGGAATGGAAGACTGTCGCAAAAGCGAGTCGAGAGAAGCATGGGAAGATTCTTGCAAAAGCACCTGAATCAACCTACATGGCCCTGAATGATTACTCACCTGAGGTGGGGAAGTCGGACCCTCAGAAGCTTTACGAGCTTCGAATCTACACGACCGCCGAGGACAGGCTCGATGCCCTGAACGCTCGCTTCCGCGATCACACTGTCAAAATCTTCGACCGACATGGGCTGAAATCATTCGCCTATTGGACGCCAACAGACGAGCCCAAATCTAAAAACGTGCTTGTTTACGTCCTCGAATACGACAGCCGCGATGCCGCAAAGGCTGGCTGGAAGAAGTTCGGCTCAGACCCTGACTGGAAGAAAGCACGGGCTGAATCCGAGCAGGATGGAAGAATCCTTTCGCAGCGACCGGAGAGTGTCTACATGACGCCCACGGCATATTCTCCGACCAAATAACAGGTCCGCATTCATCCTCAAAATGCTTTGCCTGACATTTCAGATGTACGGCTAAACGGGTCGGTCCGACCCCATGCGCGTCTATCAAAGAGATTGCTTAGAGGAATCCTCTGTTCTTTCAACACCAAAGAAAAACCATTCGCCCCGCGGTGAGTCCGTTCTCCACTGCTGGGGCGAATGGCTTTGTCGCTGAGACGAAAGGAAGGAGATCCCAGCGACAAGGTTGGTGCAGCTCATCCTGGCTGCAAAATCCGTATGCCCAGTAGCAAACGGGGTTTCAAATCTCGCCGCGCATGGCGAGGAAAGTTCCCGATGGATTCGTCATGTTGGTAAGTTTGGGCAACATGAAGCGCGGAACGACACAATTCCTGCACGAGAAAGAAAAGCATCTGTGGAAAAAACAGCGTCCTGTCTTTGCACCGGCGTCGCAATGCGAGAATCACATTTGGCGGACGAGCCGTTGAAATACAGGATTGAAATCGCTGAGTATACACTTCTAAACCGTCAGGGTTGATTCATCTCAATGCCCCCCTAACGAGTCCCACACTCCAACACAGAGTATTCATTCAGCCGGTTCCGTCAAGAAGAGTCTCTGTATTAATCGGCGAATGCAGAGCCTGAAATGACGCAGGTCTCGATGTCCGTAGGGCTTGAAATTTTCTTCTTTTTTCATGCTGCCTCGGCATGCTTGTCGCTGACCATGGTCATCATGATCCAGCAGAAGCTTGAAGTAGATTTTGATACAGACTGCCATAACCCTGAACCATTTCGTCAATCGTAAACTCATTGACTACAATATGTTGTGCGCAATTTGCGAGTTGCAAACGAAGAGCTAGGTCTGCCAGTAGTTCCTCCATCGCTTTCCGTAACTCATTTGAGTCAGCAGGTTTGATGATTCGGCCTGTTTGACCATCCTGGATCAATTCGGCAACTCCTTCGACGCTTGTTGCGATGACCGGGACGCCTGAGAGCATCGCCTGGAGAACAACATTCGGCATTCCTTCCCATATGGATGAAAGCACGAACAAATCCGCCTCTGCCATCAATTCCGGAACATCACAGCGATATCCGGCGAGCGTAACCCGCTGCTCAAGGCCAAGAGACCGAACCTGAGCTTCCAGATTCTGTCGCTCTGGCCCTTCTCCGGCAATTACAAGGTGAACAAGAGGCCAGTTTGCGGCGACCTCGGCAAATGCTTCCAAGAGGAAATGAAAGCCTTTTTGTTCGTGCAACCGTCCAACTGCCAAGATGATCTCTGTCTTCGGATCGAGTCCAAGTTCACCCCGTAGCCGGTTCGGGCTATCCGCTTTTTGATTCGGATCGATCCCATTGTGAATGACCGAAACGGCTTCCGGTTTCAGTTTCAATTTTGTAGTCACAAAATCAGCAACCCCATCGCTGACACAGACGTGATGCTGAACGAAACGCTTCGTCAGGCGATCCACCCGCAAGTGCCACTTTTTCTCACGTTCTGCAACACGGTGACCAGCAATCCGAATCGGTACACCGGCCCGATACCCGGCAATTCGACTGACGATATTCCCATGAAACAGGAACCCCTGAACAATGACCGGTTGAAACTTGCGAAGTTCTTTTGTCAGCCAGGAAAACACCCTCAAATCGCGAGGATTCTTGGCGCCATAGCATGTGACAGGAATGCCATGCTCCTCCAGTTTCGGAACCAGTTCTCCTGGCGGGCTGAGGCAATAGACGTGCGGAGCCCAAAGACTTTTGTCGAGTCTGGTCACGATGTGATACAACGCCCATTCAGCCCCACCTGCATCCAAGTCGGTGATACAAAAAGCGATCCTCGTCGGCCCCTCGTTCTCGATGTTTTGTAGATGGTTATTCGGCATCGGATCGAAATAAATGGGATGTGGCTACAATGGAGAAAAAATAACGATATGGAAACAACGATGATTCTTGCAGGAGCCACGGCTGTTGTCACCGGTGGAGCGGTTCGAATTGGGCGAGAAATTGGCCGACACCTCGCAAAAGCGGGCGTCAATGTCTGCGTCCATTACAACTCCTCCAACACCGAAGTTGCGGAAGCAGTCGAGGAATTTCAGGCCTTCGGAGTTCGTGCCACGTCTATCTCGGCAGACCTTTCGCTGCCTGTGACCGCGGCGAAAGAGATCTTTGACCACGCAAACCAGGCTCTCGGGACAGTTTCTGTTCTCATCAACTCCGCAGCGATTTTCGAGACTGGCAGGCTCGCAGACACCAGCGAGGCTGACTGGGACCGGCATTTCAACATCAACCTGAAAGCTCCTTTCTTCCTAACCCAGTCGTTTGCCGACCAGCTTGGAGATCAAGACGGGCACGTGATCAATATCGTCGATTGGAGGGGAGAGAAGCCAATCCCCGGTCACGCAGCCTACACGGTTTCCAAGGCCGGGCTTGTCGCGCAAACAAAGCTCCTGGCCCAGGAACTAGGGCCTGGAATTCAAGTCAATGGCATTGCACCAGGGGCAATTCTGGCAGCATCAGGTGAATCGGAAGATGACTTTCAAAGACGAGCAAAGCTAAATCCCCTCAAGCGAACTGGCTCGGCAGCAGATATTGCAGAAGCCGCGATCTATCTCTTGAAATCAGAGTTTATCACAGGCGAAATCATGAATGTGACCGGTGGGCAGCAACTTTCATAGTGCCAGATCAGGTAATGAAAATGGAGTATTGAATTTGAAACCAGCGCCGGGGCAGCTAAGATCATATCGCATCGCAAGTAATGAGCGACGAACACGCGATTCCATTCAGCACGCACTCCAGTATAGAATTGGGTGATGGCAGATTATATTGAAATTAAAGATCTCCTCGTACGGACGATTATCGGCATCAATCCCGACGAGCGAGTGAACCGTCAGGATGTTCTGATTAACTTGAAGTTTGAAGTCGACATTCGCCCAGCAGGCCAATCCGATGACATTGAAGACGCGGTCAACTATCGCACGATCTGCAAGAAAATCATCGCACTAGTAGAAGAATCCAGATACCGACTTGTCGAGAAACTGGCTGAAGAAGTCTCAGAGTGCTGCCTTGAAGATCAACGAGTCCAAACGGTTTGGGTGAGCATCGAGAAGCCAGGCGCGTTGCGTTTCGCGCGATCAGTTGGCGTGACAATAAAACGGTCTCAACCAAAGTGACCTCAAGCAATGAAGCTGCCTCCTTCGGAAAAAGCGTTCATTGGCCTTGGATCGAATATCTCGCCAGAGATTCATCTTCCCCAAGCTGTTCAGTTATTGGAACAGAATCCATCCATTGAGGTAACGAAGGTCTCCTCAGTCTGGGAGTCGGCGCCGGTTGGATTTGTAGATCAGGCACCGTTTTGTAACGCTGCAGTTTTGATTCAAACATCCCTGCCGCCAAGATCTTTGAAATTTGACGTTATGCGGATCATCGAGCAGCAACTTGGACGTGTACGTGATCCTCTCAACAAAAACGGCCCGCGGACGATCGATCTAGATATCTCCCTCTATGGTTCACATGTGACTACAGCAGAAGAACTAGCGATTCCCGACCCTGAAATCGCCGAGCGTCCCTTTCTGTCAGTCCCCTTGGCTGAACTTGACCCGCTATTTGAACATCCAGTGTTGAAGAAAACACTCGAACAAATTGCCAGCAGGTTTACCACAGCCACGGAATTGCTTAAACATCGCCCAGATATCGCACTTCAATAGGCAATCTCACCGGGACCTCACTGAAGAAGAAGTCCGTTGCGATTGAAAACAGCGTCAAAGTACCGCACAATGCGGCTGACAGGTCACCGATTCACAGATAACCCGATTAAGGTTCACAAAATGAATTTACAAAAGCAGCTGCAAGTACTTTGCAGTTTCACACTTCTAGCAGCAATCGCGCTGCCTGCATTTGCTGAAGAGAAAGTAGCAGCCACCACCAAAATCAAGGCATCTGACCTGAATCTGGATGTCCCGAAAGAGTGGAAACAACAGCAGCCGTCGAACAACTTACGGCTTGCTCAGTTCCTCGTCCCTGCGAAGAAAGAAGGTGCAAAACCCGCGGAATTAGTAATTTCAGGCCCATTTGGAGGAACTGCATCTCAAAACATCCAGCGGTGGTTCGGGCAATTTCAGTCAGAAGGGCGCACGGCAAAAATGACGCAAGGGAAAACGGAGCAAGGGAAGTATGTCCTCGTCGACATGACAGGGACTTACAACCGCTCAGTCGGCCCTCCGTTTCAGCGAAAAACCGAAGCCGTTCCGAACTTCCGAGTCGTGAACGTGATGCTCACGGTCACTGCTGGTCGTGGCGGCAACTACTTCCTGAAATTGACCGGCCCCAAAGAGACCGTTGAATACGCGATTAAGCAATTTCGAGCTTCATTCAGTGCCGATGCCGAAAAAGAAGAGCCGTTCGAACTTTAACCCACTCGGGGCGAAACCTGTCTAAACGCGGTAACCTATTGTAGCAAAACAGGTTGCCGCGTTTATTTTTTGCGTGAGGATTGATTGCCGATTGCCGAAGAATCAGCTATCCTCCCCGATTCGAGGGTTTGATAGAAATCATATGAGAATGAATTCATTTCGCAGGCAATCGAATCTCTTCAAGAATCAATAAATGAGTGAGTTGTCTTGGTCAGAAATCAAGACAAAAACGAAGGACTTAAGACAGTACGATGAAAGACGGCATCCACCCAGATTATCACCCGGTTGTGTTCTTTGACGTTGGGGCAGATTACAAGTTTCTGACTCAGTCAACGATGGGATCGAAAGAAACCATCGAGTGGGAAGACGGCAACGAATACCCGCTCGTCACAATTGATATCAGTTCGGAGTCACATCCGTTCTACACCGGCAAGATGAAATACATCGACTCCGCCGGTCGCGTCGAGAAATTCCAGAAAAAATACGGCTGGGGCAAAAAAAACAAAGAGTAACTTTGCTACCATAAAAACCTCACAGGACGCATTCTTTTCAACGAGTGCGTCCTGTCGTTTTATTCTGCCTTCTTCTTTTCCTGTGTGCTCCTCACCCGAACTCCCAAGTGAACTCCATGAACTCTCAACCGTTCCGTTAGCCATGTAGTGTCTGCTGTGCGGACCGAAAACGGATTCTCCATTCAGTGGTCCGCACAGCGGACCCTACGAGTTGTCATGTTGTGCGGTACAAATGAGGGAGAGGGACATGTATCCCAGTCTGGAAACAAAACTAGAACGCTTTCAGGAGTTGGAACAGCAACTCATGGACCCTGACGTCCTTTCCAATCCATCAAAAATGGTGGACATTCAACGGGAGTACGGCGGTCTGAAAAAAGTTGCTGGCGCGGTTCTTCACCACCGGGGTCTGGAAGAAGATATCGCTGCTGCCAAGGAAATGCTCGATTCGGAATCCGACCCGGAGTCACGCGAGTACGCGCAATCGGAACTCAACGATCTCCAGAAGCAAATTGACAAGCTCGAAGAAGATCTTGAAGAGATCGTCGTCGCCGGAGATTCCATCACGCGTGGTGGACTCATCATGGAAATCCGTGCAGGTGCCGGAGGAGATGAGGCAGCCTTGTTCGCAGGCAGCCTCTTCGAAATGTACTCCCGTTTTGCCGAAGTTCAGGGGTGGAAACTGGAGTTGATGGAGTCGTCACCCTCCGACGTTGGTGGGTTCAAGGAAATCATTTTTTCAGTCACTGGCGAAGGTGCGTTTCATCAACTTCAATTTGAAAGCGGTGGGCATCGCGTGCAGCGCGTCCCGGAAACGGAAACGCAAGGGAGAATTCACACGAGTGCGGCAACGGTCGCTGTGATGCCAGAAGTTTCGGAAGTAGAGCTCGTCATAAAGGATGAAGACCTCAAAATCGACACCATGCGTGCTGGCGGACCAGGTGGTCAAAAGGTCAACAAAACGGAAAGTGCCGTTCGCATTACGCATCTCCCGACAGGCGTCGTTGTGAAGTGTCAGGATGAGAAGAGCCAGCACAAGAATAGAGCCAGTGCCATGCGTGTTCTGCGTGGTCGCGTCCTTGATGCAAAAGAACGTGAAGCAAACGAAGAACGGGCAGAAGAACGCCGCACACTCATCGGCACCGGTGATCGCAGTTCCCGAATTCGCACCTACAACTTCCAGGATGGTCGCGTCACCGATCATCGAATCGGACTCACGCTCTACAAGCTCGATCAGGTTTTACAGGGAAATCTTCAAGAGTTGGTCGACGCCATGCTGGAATTTGACCGCCAGGAAAAACTCAAGCGAAGAGATTTTTAAGTAGTATCCGGGCTTTGAGATTCGTTCAAGGAGGACATCAATGTGGCAGAAACAATGACGACTGACGAACCGTGGACAGTTCGCCGGGTTTTGGACTGGACGATCAATTATCTCAAAGAGTCCGGTAGCGAAAACCCGCGTCTCGACGCCGAGATTCTGCTGGCGCATTCGCGAAACTGCCCACGAATTCAACTCTACACACAGTTCGACGAACCACTCTCCGATGTAGAGCGAACACAAATGCGGTCCCTGGTAAAAAGACGTGCGACGGCGGAACCGGTCGCGTACCTCGTTGGTCACCGCGAATTCTTCAGCCTTGATTTCGAAATCACACGCGACGTCTTCATTCCTCGTCCCGATACAGAAACGCTCGTCGCGGCAGCGCTCGATCTCCTGAAACCCTTATCCTCTCCGCAAGTCCTGGAGCTTTGCACCGGCTCTGGCTGCATTCCGATTGCGACTGCCAAAAATCATCCCACCGTTCAGGTCACAACGGTCGAGAAAAATTCGGCACCGCTCGCCGTAGCAACTCGAAACATAGAGAAGCACGAACTAAGCCAACGCATCAACTTGATTCAAGGCGATCTCTTCGGACCTATTGAAGCGAATGCCCAGTTTCAAATGATCGTGAGCAACCCTCCGTACGTTCTCAAGGCGGAAATCAAAACACTCGACGCAGACGTCCGTGACCACGAACCGCATTGCGCTCTGGATGGGGGAGAGGATGGTCTCGATGTGGTTCGCCTGTTGATCAACGAATCCCCAGACTATTTGTTAGACGGCGGTTGGCTGTTGTTCGAACTCGATCCAGCACAGGCAGAAAAGGCTTGTCAGCTGATGAAAGAACGTGGCTTCACTGAGGTCCGTACAGAAGATGACCTGTCCCAGCGACCCAGGGTCGTGCTAGGATGCTGGAGAGAAGGGAATGGAGAATAGAGAAATTCTCTCAACCGTGGTCCCCTTTACCCTTGCCCCTCAACCCTAGTCCCTAGACCAACCGACATGGATGTTTTCGTTGTTCAAGGTGGAACACCTCTGCGAGGCTCTGTCTCTGTCAGTGGCTCAAAAAACGCAGCGTTGCCGATGATGGCGACCGCGCTCCTGGCGCGTGGAACAACCGTACTGCGTCGCGTCCCCGATCTCGTTGACGTTCGAACATTGTCGTCTCTGATGAAAACGCTCGGCTGTGATGTCATTCGCGAAGTTGACGGTTCTCTCTCGCTTGAAGTGATCGACGAAGACTGCTCTGAGGCAGACTACGATCTGGTCCGACGCATGCGGGCGAGTGTTTGTGTGATGGGTCCATTGCTCGCTCGTCGCGGCTTCGCAAGAGTCTCAATGCCGGGCGGCTGCAATATCGGTCATCGTCCCATCGATATTCACTTGCGTGGTTTTACTGAACTAGGAGCTGACGTCAGATTTGAGAGTGGTGATATCGTCGTTCAGGCAACTCAACTGAAAGGGGCCGAAATCAACTTAGACGGACCCCGAGGAAGCACAGTCACTGGCACCTGTAACGTGATGTCCGCCGCAACTCTCGCATCTGGTCGAACGATCTTGACCGGAGTAGCTCTTGAACCTGAAGTCGTTGCGCTCGCGGAATTTCTAAACGCAATGGGTGCGAACATTTCCGGACATGGCACATCGACAATTGAAATCGAAGGTGTCGAAGCACTCAACGCCGTTGAACAAACCGTCATTCCAGATCGAATAGAAGCAGCAACATTAATAGTCGCCGCAGCGATCACTCGCGGGACGGTCACCATTGATGGAGTCGAAGCGAGTCATCTCAATGCCGTCATCGAAATTCTGCGGGAAATCGGCGTCACCATCGAAGAAACAGGCCTCTCTCAATTGCAAATCACGGTCGACCAAAAGCTCTCTCCGGTTCAGCTGACAGCCCTGCCCTACCCTGGCATTCCCACCGATGATCAGGCACAACTGACGACACTTCTGGCAACGGTTTCCGGGAAGAGCGTCGTGCGGGACCAAGTCTTCCCCGATCGATTCATGCACTGTGCCGAGCTGAACCGAATGGACGCCAACATTCGTCAGGAGCGGGACCGAGCCTTCATCACCGGCGTACCTCAACTGCAAGGTGCCAACGTTATGGCGAGTGACTTGCGAGCAAGTGCAGCACTCGTTTTGGCTGCAATGGCAGCAAAAGGAGAAACAGTCATCCACCGAATCTATCACTTAGACCGTGGATATTCCGCGCTGGAAACAAAGCTCAACTCGATCGGAGCAAACATCATCCGCTGCCGGGAAGAAGACCTCTCACAGCTTCAAGATTCTCCTGCCAAACAACTGCGCCGTTCTGCGTGATGACGAGTGTCGCCGATTTCGGTACATTGAAGGCCGTGAATCTTCCTTCGTCTGAACAAATGGCAGAGTGCTATGCCCCATCGACGTATATTCCTTCAAACCGCAGTTGCGTCGGTTTTTACCTGTGGCGTTGCTCCTGCAATTCTTAGGGCCGATGATAAATCCGGAACGCGACCACCGATCATCGGGGAAGGTGATTTCAAGTTTGAGTGCCAGCATGAATGGGGGGAAGTCCCGGAGCATATCACCTGGAGAAATACTCACGGAGTCGCAGTCGACCGGGATGGGTTTGTTTATATTACTCATCAGGGAGATTTGAAAAATCCGTGCGACACGGTCGTTGTCTTCGATTCCGAAGGTCGGTTTGTACGATCGTTCGGAAAAGAATTCGCAGGTGGCGGGCATGGAATTGACATCCGCCGCGAAGACGGTGTGGAGTATCTTTACTTGTGCGATATCTACAATCGCCAAGTGATTAAATGCGATAAACAGGGTGAATGGATTTGGAAGATCCGCTATCCGCGAGAGCCTGAGATTTATTCAAAACTGGAGGACTTTCGCCCGACGAACGTTTGCTTCGGACCGACTGGAGACTTGTACATCGGCGACGGCTACGGCTCGCACTTCATTCATCAATACGATAGTGACGGAAGATGGATTCGGTCCTGGGGAGGCAATGGCGGACAAGCCGGGAAAATGAAAACGCCACACAGTCAATGGCTCGACGCTCGTGCTGGTCGCGAACCGATGCTCGTTGTGGCCGACAGGGCGAACGCCCGGCTCCAGTACTTTTCGCTCGACGGCAAACCGCAGGAAATTCTGCAAGGCGTCGTTGATCGCGATGAAATCGGAAAAACGTCAACGCTGACCGATGTCGATGGCAACGAGATTCCCGTAAAAAACGTTGAAGGGATCAGTTTTCCTGCCGATATCGATACTTGGGAAGAACTCATGGTTGTTTCCGATCTGCATGCCCGCGTTCTACTCTTCGATGCCGAGAACAACCTCTTGGCGAATCTTGGCTTCGATGAGCAGTGGACGAAAACCGTTCTGGACGGAATGAAGGTCCGCCAGCAACCTGAGACTTGGCTGCCCGGTCGATTCGTCCACCCGCACGATGCCTGCTTTGACGAGGACGGCAACATCATCGTCACCGAATGGGTCGAAGCCGGACGTGTAACGAGGCTCAAATGGCTCTGATTTCCCCACTCATTTCAAATGTGTGGGAAAGCGAAGTAGGGCCGGTTTCACCGGCCCTACTTCGCTTTCAATGGACGGTGGAACCGGCGCTACGAAAACGGCTTTACTCTTCCCATTGCGGTGTCCGTTTTTCCAGGAATGCAGACATTCCTTCCTGAGCGTCGTGCTGGATGACATTCTTTGTCATCACGTCCACGGCTCTGTCGTATGCTGCCGATTCGTCCATGTTGAGTTGACGGTAGAACTCTCGTTTTCCGATCTCCAAAGTCTGTCGACTGCTCGCCACAATTGCTGAGGAATACTCCGCGACGGCAGCGTCGAGTTCTTCGACAGGGACCACGGCGTTTACCAAACCGGCAGCGAGTGCTTTTTCCGCCGAAATCGGTTTGCCGGTCAGCAGCATTTCCATGGCAATCTTCGGGGCAATGTTCCGCACCAGCGGCACCATCGGTGTCGTGCAGAACAGGCCAATTTTCACGCCGGGTGTCGCGAACTGAGCTACGTCACTGGCAACCGCCAAATCGCAAGCCGCGACAAGCTGACAACCTG
>DAOUPA010000366.1 GCA_030626405.1 Planctomicrobium sp. | reverse complement strand
TGATTCCGGCGGCGAAACGGTTTGGAATTCAAGTCATCTGCGTCACAGCAAACCGGCACAACAGCCTCGCTTTTCGCTCGGACATTGTCCTGGAAATCGGTCGACTGCGAGAAGCCTGTCGCTGGGGGCTCGCGCCATCAACAAGCACGACAGCAATGCTCGCTCTAGGTGATGCATTGGCTCTTGTCGTCAGTGAATCCAAAGGATTCATGCCGCAGAATTTTGCGCAATGTCATCCTGGAGGAAGTCTGGGGCAACAGTTGAAGCCAGTTGCCGAATTCATGCGTCCCTTCGATCAACTAAGAATCGCATCTGACGGCGAAACGGTCCGGAATGTTATTTCGAATTCAGCACGACCCGGTCGACGGTCAGGTGTCATGCTGCTGGTAAACGAACAAGAACAGTTGACCGGAATTTTCACTGATAGCGATTTGGCGAGACTTCTTGAATCAAAACAAGATTCAATACTTGACGAGCCTGTCTCGGCGGTCATGACTGCCTCACCGATGACTGTGAATTCCGATTCGATTTTTTCGGACGTGGTTGAAATCTTGTCGACTCGCAAGATTAGTGAAATTCCAGTCATCTGCGAAAACCAAAAACCGATCGGACTGATTGACATCACCGATGTCATTGGTTGGCTTCCAACTGAAAGCCCAGCGACAGAGACTCAAGCGGAGGGAACGCATTGATTCGTTTCCTCACGATGTTGGCAACGGTCCTTTTTCTGTCGTCGGCATACTTCCTCTATACCGTGTTTGTGGTTCCGTTCACGCTCGCACAACAAGTCGCGCCAAGCGAAGAGATTCCGCAGATCACTGGGTATCAGCCTCCCGTGCTTGCGGAGACAGCCGCTGAATTTTTCTCCGACGTTCCCTGGCTTCAATCCGGCGAACTGAAAACGTTTCAGTCCAAGAATATGCTGTTTTACACACGCGATGTGGAGCGTGATGAAAGCACCGGGAATCAAGTCAAGATGTCTCCCATTGCTGTGCTCTGGAGTGATCCTCGCCGCCCTGATGAGAAACCGTTTCGATTGATCGCTGAGAAGGGGATCGTTCAGTTCGAGAATCAATTCTTCGACCGTGCGTTGCAACTGAAAAATGCCAAACCAGGGCGAATCGTTTGGGCCACGTTGCAAGGAGTGGTTCATATCGATGGACCGGATGGGTTAGTCATCGACGGGAAACAGTTCGTCTTTTCCGAACAGAGCGGTCAACTCTACAGCGATTATCCTGTCAGTTTTCAGTACGGACCAACAGAAAATGACAAAACGGAAGTCATTGGAACTGCGGATCAATTGAACCTTAGTTTGGCTCGATCTGATGAAGCAGTTCTCGGCAAGGATATGCCCCGTGTTGCTGGCGTTTCTTTGATGACACTCCGCAAGAATGTTAAATTGGATGCAGTATTTTTCCAGAAGGGAATCCGGCACGAAGCGCACCTGACGTGCGACGGACCTTTCGAATACAACGTCTTGGAAAAACGAGCATCGTTCAATAACCGTGTGTCGGTGACGCATCGCTACCCGAAACGAAATCGCAATCTGTCAGAAAAACTTGATAGCGAACTGCTCACTCTTCAGTTTCAACAAGCAACAGAAATTGACGTTAATGAATTGTCGGGGGAACTCTTCGACGACCTCGTGTTAAGCAAAGTGAGTGCATCCGGTTCCACCGGAGTTTTGGGGGATAGAACTTCCCAAGTGCGAGTGCAATCGGATCAGCATGACTTGATCGCCACAATGCAAGAGATGGCGTATGACGTCATGGCCCGAACGGCAACTTTCCTAGATCCAGTTCGAGTTCTTGTGAGACGAGGCGAAACGACCTTTGACTGTCCGAATGTAACCGTTGTCCATACCGAAGATCGTCGACTCGAACGGTTAGAATGCCGTGGTCCCGGAAAAGTCTATGTCACTCATGAGCAATTTGGAAATTCTCATGCTGAGGCATCGTGGGAAGGGCGAGTGAATGTCTTTCCAGATGGGAAAGGACCACTGCATATTGTTGAACTTCTCAAGAACGCCCAAGTCGTCATTCCCGCCGTTGAAAACAGTTCAGAATTACGTTCGTATGAAATGGGAATTGCGGCAGAGCAACTGCGACTATGGATCAATCTAGACAAAGCGCAACAACTAGAAAACTCTAAGCAGGTTCTGCTGGGTGAACTGCCAATCCACAGAGCCGAAGCTGTTGGCAAAGTGGCGATGGTTTCAAAAGATCTGATCGTTGAGAAAGCGGGCCACATCAATGTTTCCCTGAGCAAAGGAATTGTCCCTGCGACAGTTGAGCGAAAGAACGGAGTCGTCGGCGCCAACTTCTCAAACAGCAATCAGAAGAGTTCCCGAACGCGTAAACCCATCCGAGTTTCGACTGATCAAATTCAAATCAACCTCATCCACGATCCTGGAACCGGCAAGATTGCGATGAAGAAAATCGATGGACGCGGGAATGTGACCATCAAACACCAACCAGCATCCAGTAAATCCTTGCAAAGACTCGGAGGAGACTCTCCGATTGTTTTGAAAGGAACACGAGTCGTCGCCGAAAGCAGCGGTCCCGATGATCATCGTGTGACACTCCTTGGGGTCGTCGATAAATTTGGAGATGTCACAACACCAGCGGAAATGAATTTTGGATCCACCATCATTCTGGGAGCCAACCTCACATTTGATCGCAATAAAAATCAAGTCGCAATCCTCGGACCTGGGAAGTTTCAATTACCTGTCACGCGAGATTTGAACGGCAAAGCGCTGGACCAGCCAGCAACATTGGAAGTTGTCTGGCAGGAACGGATGATCTTCGATGGTCAACAGGCCAACTTCCTGGAAGCCGTGACGTGTTCACTTAAAGGACATCAAGAGAATCGCTCCCGCATGACTTGCGATGACTTAAGCATTCAATTGACTCATAAAATTTCATTCTCCGAGAAACCTGAGACTCGACAAAAAGTCGATGTCGAAACGATCCATGCACGTTATGGAGTCGAAGTGGAATCATGGAAACTCGAAGGAACAAAACTCGTTGCGGTCCATCGAGGCCAACTCGCAGAATTCAACATTAATCAAACGACAGGAACTTTTGTCGGAGTCGGTCCCGGCGAAATTCATTCATGGTCACTCGGAAACAAGTTGAAGCTGACTCCGACGAATTCAACTCAGGCAAACCAGCCGATTCGGTCTGAAGAAGATCAAAAATGGCGATACACACGACTCGTCTTTTCCGGGAAACTGACAGGAAACTTTGAACAACAAACCGCGGCATTTGACCAACAACGGATTCGTATCGTTTCTGCTCCTGTTAAAAAGGCGCTCGTCAAATTTCGGGAAGACGATGTTTCACTGATCAGCGATGCAGTTCGTCTCGATTGCCGCAGCCTGAAAATCTTCCAGAAGAAATTCAACGGTCGTGATTACTGGGAACTCTTCGCTGAGAATGTTGACGAACTGGAAGGGCAAGTCTTTCGAGCAGTCGCCGACGAACTCTCTTTCGATGAACGTCTGGGACGGTTCATCCTTCGAGGCATCGGAAAAGACGCGACGCTCTACTTTCAGGAGCGTCCTGGCGCCCAGCCGAGCCCATCATCCCATCGTTATATCGAATTTATCCCCAAAACACGCAGCATCACCGTCGATGGTTCCAGCGGTTTGAGTGGGTAGTGCCGTCCCCCAATCAGCACGCAATTTCAGCAAGATGATTTCGCCGCTCACTTGAAGTAAGCGGCGAAATCATCTTGAATCAACCGGCTCTAAAACTTACACGGCTCGGGATTCTTAAGTTCCCAGCCATCTGGCAGAACCGTTCCGCGTGGAACAACGATCACGCCATCGCGAATAATGACTGGGCCACATCGCGCATCTTCCGGGCAGTTTTCTGGCTTTCGAATAATGACGTTTTTCCCAATTCGGCAGTTCTTGTCGACAATGGCTCCAGCGATTTGTGTCCCTGCTCCAATTCCGAGTGGTGGGTCACTGGAGTTTGTGGACACCGCACGATGGTCCGAGGAGTACAAATCGGCCCCCATGAGAACAACTCCATCAAGCACACAATTTTCGCCAAGACAACTTCGTAGACCGATCAAACTTCGATCAATCTTAACGCCTTTCTCAATAATGCATCCCTCAGCAACAATACTGTGTGATGTCTGCGCACTCTCAATTTGAGTCGGTGGCAGGAATCGCGGGTGTGTGAAAATCGGTGAGTCTGCGTTGTGCATTTCGAAAGGTGCGTTGGGCGTCGTCAATAAGATTTGTGATTCATAAAACGCCTTGATCGTTCCAATGTCTTCCCAGTAACCGTCAAACAAATAAGTTTGGACATTCTTGGCCCGCACGACGGCAGGAAAGACTTCTTTGCCGAAATCTTCGTAATCTGTTTTTTCTAACGATTCAACCAAGGTATCGCGATTGAAAAGGTAAATTCCCATGCTCGCAAGATACTCGCGACCGTGGCTTTCAATTCCTTGTTCATCGATCCATTCCGGGCTTGTTTTGACCATGGCGAGATCTGATTCAGACTTCGGTTTTTCTAGAAAACCGGCCACGCGACCGTTGTCATCGAGGCGAATGATCCCGAACTGAGAAGTGCTTTCTTTTTCAACCGGAAGTGCTGCCATGGTGACGGCGGCGTTTTTCGACTGATGCACCTTGAGCATCTGTTTAAAATCCATGTGGTACAATTGGTCGCCAGAGAGGATTAAAACGTAGTCGATGCCGGGCTGTTGAAGATATCGCAGTTGTTTGCGAACCGCATCTGCCGTCCCCTGATACCAGTCCGCTCCTTCCGTATTCGTTTGTTGAGCGGCGAGAATTTCGACAAAACCGCCGTTGAATGAATCGAAGTTGTAAGTCTCACGAATGTGACGATGCAGGCTCACGGAATTGAACTGCGTGAGCAGGTACATTCGCCGAATTCCGCTGTTAATACAGTTCGAGATTGGAATGTCGATCAGCCGATACTTCCCCCCAATTGGAACAGCGGGCTTCGAACGTTCAGAGGTCAGCGGCTGGAGGCGAGAACCTTTCCCTCCCCCAAGGATAAAGCAGACAACGTTATTCATATCTTCCTCAACAATTCAATTTCATTTCTTTCACTGAATTGTGTCGAAGTGGAATGAGAAACGCGAGCCAACAGGCGAAACGAAATTCTCAAACGAGTCCAATTTCGCAGGCTTCGCCGAAAAGCTGGAACTGATCGGCCCATTATTCGATTTCACTCAGGCAGATGGCCCGCGCACAGGGATGCAGAAACGTGTGCGGATCGAGTACACTTTTCGTCATTCATCCTCTTTTTCAATGAAGCAACATGACATGGCAACGAAACGTGGCGACCATAAACTCACCATTCAAATTGCCATCGCAATCGTTCTGGCGATTCTCACCGCACTTTTACTGCCGACACTTGCCTCAATAGGATATGAACCATCAGCTGATGCAGTTGACAACGTCGCCGCAGGCGAAGCTGAACTCATCGCCAGAGCGAACTACGTCATCGTCCCCTTGCGTCTCGGTGGGGAAATTTTCCTGCGCATCCTAAAAATGCTCGTGGTTCCATTAGTCATCGCTTCCGTCATGGCAGGGATTTTGGGATTGGGGGATGTACGAAAACTAGGAAAACCTGGGTCGATTGCAGTTGTTTACTATCTGACGACGACCGTCCTGGCTGTGATCGTCGGAATTATTCTTGTCAACATCATCAACCCTGGAGGCGGTGAAAGTGGGGAAGAATCCAGGGCAAATGTCATGGAGTCAAAAGCGTCCGCGAAAGAAAAAATCTACACCGCAATTGCCGAAGAATCCGGAACCACAGATGAAGACGTCGCATCTGTTTTGGGAGATGGAGAATACATCGAACGGAAAAACCCCGGAATCTCGCGAGTCCTGGAAAATCTGGTTCTGATGATGTTCACCGACAATCTCTTCAAAGCAGCAGCAAATATGGAACTGCTACCGTTGATCATCTTTTCCATCGCCTTTGCCGGTTTGTTGACAACCATGGGATCGAAGGTCACATCCATTGTCACTTTTATCCAGCAGGCAAATGATGCGCTGATGGGGTTCATCTTACTTGTCATGCGATTTGCACCTCTGGGGATTTTCTGTCTCGTTGCAGCCCGTTTTGGTCAAGCAAACATCAGTGGCAATTTTTTTAACGAACTTCAAAAGACCGGCAATTACTCGATGACGGTCCTCATTGGGTTGGCAGTGCATGGATTTATCACACTGCCTGTCATTCTTTTCATGTTTACGCGACGGAACCCATACCTCTTCATGCTGCAAATGTCCCAGGCGTTGCTTACGGCATTCTCAACCGCAAGCTCGTCAGCAACCTTGCCGGTCACCATGGAATCTGCGATTGATGAAGGAGGCGTCTCGAAAAAATCTGTCGACTTTGTGCTCCCTCTCGGAGCGACGATTAACATGGACGGAACCGCACTCTACGAGGCAGTCGCTGCAATTTTCATCGCCCAGGTTGTCGGAGCTGATTTGTCGTTTATGCAACAAGTCATCGTCGCGATCACAGCCACTCTCGCTGCCATTGGAGCCGCAGGCATTCCGGAAGCGGGCTTGGTCACAATGGTGATTGTACTCACCGCCGTTGGTTTGCCGGTCGAATACATGAGCCTCATTCTTTCAGTGGACTGGCTTCTTGACCGTTTCCGAACCACCGTAAATGTCTTCGGCGATGCTTGCGGAGCTGCGATTGTTGAAAAGGCTTTCCCGGAAGACCAGTTGATTGCCGACCAAGAGTAAACAACCGGAAATCAGCGACCAAACAACAACCGGCGATTGCATGACGATGGAGACCAGCAAGCGCGACCAGCGGATCGATTTGCTGCGAGGTCTCGCATTGCTGATTCTCATCACTGACCACCTCCCCGGGAATCCACTACGTCAGATCATGCCCGTTTCATGGGGGCTGGCAGACATGGCGGAGGTCTTCATCCTCTTCTCCGGGTACGTCTTCGGGATCGGTTT
>DAOUPA010000745.1 GCA_030626405.1 Planctomicrobium sp. | reverse complement strand
TCCGTGACGGTCGAAGTTGACGACAACTTGATGCAGATCATCACAACCGAGGTCAAAGACAATAAGCTCGTCATCGGCAGTGAGGAATCCTACAACACACGAATTGGAGTCAATGTAACGATTCAAGTTCCCGAGCTAAAATCGGTCGCCGTCTTGGGCTCGGGGAACGCCACGCTCGAGGAAGCGAATGGCCAGAGTTTAGATGTAAGAGTCGAAGGGTCCGGCAACGCGATGGCGTCCGGTGATATCCAAAGCCTCACAGTTAGTATATCCGGTTCTGGAAATGCCAAGCTCTCCGAGTTGACCGCAAAGAACGTCTCGGCACGTGTCTCCGGCAGCGGCAACGTCCGTGTTCACGCTACTGAGACGCTCGAAGCCACTGTGAGCGGCAGCGGCGACGTGCGATATATCGGGAGCCCGCAAGTCACCAAGAAGGTGAGTGGGTCCGGCTCAGTCCGCGCCCAGTAGTGGCAGCTGGCTTGTGTGGCGTTTTGGTGAGAGTGCCTTGCGCAAAACTCAGAGGAGTTGAATCTGTGGCAACTCGTTGCAAGACTGGCGGAAACAACGCAAAATGCCGAGAGATTTCACTCTCGGCGTTGCTGTTCACTTATGAGTCAAAGCGTTTCGCTTTTATCCTTTTAAGCTCCCCCGTACAGGACCGTAAAACGAACACTCTAAATGCGCTCTAACTCAACAGCTTCTATTCGAACAACGACTTAGCGATTTCGAGGTCTCACTCGGTAAACGGCGAGCGGGTGGGACAACTCGAACTTTTCAGCAAATGGTTAACAGCTTTGCAACGCTGAGTTTGGTCAAACAATCATCAACGTGTTTCAAAAATGTAGGTCGATTTGACTTCGCCAACTCAGCCTACGAGACTGGAAACTTTGTGGATTAAAAACCGTTTATCAATGCTATTGAGCTCAGTTTCTCATCTGGATTTCACCATGAAATATGTTTGGACGCTCGTTACATTTTCTTTCGCTTTAGTCACAACCGTAAACGCAGCTGATTCTCCGATCGCAAAACCGCAGATTGTCTCGTTGCCAGTGGGGAAGGTGCTGTACTTTGGAAACAGCATCACGCTGCATGGACCGGCACCGAAGATTGGCTGGACTGGTAACTGGGGAATGGCCGCCAGTGCGGAGGAGAAGGATTTCGTTCACCTGCTGACCGCGGACATCGCCAAAGCGAGTGGAGTGCAGCCTGAGATCAAAGTTTGCAACATCGCTACGTTTGAACGTGGGTACGATACGTTCGATCTCGAGAAAGGGTTCAAGAAAGAGTTGGACTTTCAGGCAGACCTAGTGATCGTGGCCATTGGAGAAAATGTGACCGCACCAGCCACAGATGAAGCCAAGGCGGCGTTTGCGGAGGCGTTCGCTCAAATGCTTTCGGCACTGCAGCAGCACGGAAATCCGGTGATCTTCGTCCGCAGTTCATTTTGGCCAAATTCAACCAAGGATGGCATCATGCGTCAGGCGAGCGCTGATGCCGGGGCCACCTTCATCGACATTTCCAAGCTAGGATATGACAAGTCGAATGCTGCCAGTTCTGAACGGAAATTTGAACACGCCGGCGTTGCGGCTCACCCCGGCGATAAAGGAATGCGGGCCATTGCCGATGCGATCTTTGCAGCCATTCGAGAGAAGGCAGGCCTGGCAAAGAAGTAAGCAGCTGGGTAGGGTCCGCTGTACGGACCAAAGGTGGGACTGAAACCTGAACATGGTCCGCCCAGCGGACACTACATTGCTGCCGTTACCCGGTTGTGGCGAGTGACGTTGATTTCAAAAATGTGGCCCAACCACAACTCGGGTTCACGCAGTTGATACTCATCATGGCCTCGTTGATCATCTTGGATCGTTGTTCTGGGAAAATTCACTATATTCGCCTTCTACGTGTTCCGAATCCGAAATCCCGATCGGTCTTCATCCTCAGGTGACCACTGGAATTTTCTCTCCAAGCACAGATACGGAAATCAGAGAGTCGGCCCATCTTATTATTTCGAATCATTAGGCCAATCACGAGTATTGTTCGTGAAGTACTTCGATGAGTCGGATGACGTAGCCCTTGAATCCGTGTTCCCAGAACAGAACAGCAAAATTCGGCCGACAGTCCCAAGTACTCCATACCTTTGATGGCACAGCGAGAAACCCACCGTTATTTGATTCCAG
>DAOUPA010000269.1 GCA_030626405.1 Planctomicrobium sp. | reverse complement strand
GGATTCCTTTGACCAGCTCCATAACGAAATAGGGACGACCTTGAGCAGTCGTTCCTCCGTCAAGAACTTTCGCAATGTTCGGGTGAGACATCATTGCCAACGCCTGCCGTTCGGCTTCAAATCGAGCCACGACTTCCCTGGTGTCCATGCCTGGCTTGATGATTTTCAATGCCACTTTTCGGCGGATTGGTTCGGATTGCTCGGCAACATAGACAATCCCCATCCCACCTTCGCCGATTTGCTCACGGAGCTTGTAGGGACCGATCATCGGAGACTGGGAGACATCGATGAGTCCGTCATTGACAAAGATCGTAGATTTCAACTCAGTTCCGGTTGCATCGAGATCTGAAAGAGCAGTTTTCCCTGTGTCCTTACCCTGCAAACCAAGGAGTTCTCGATCGACAACGCGTACTGCTCGATTGAGAAGGTTGTTGCAATTCTGCCCACGGACGTTAATGAGATTTTGAACTCTTTCCAGCAGTTCCGCACTATGACGACAGGCTTCTGAGAGGAATGCCTTCTGCTCTGCCAGATTTGTGTGTTTGATTGCCTGCAGATAGATATTTCGGGCTTCGGAGGAATTGACGTCTACTTTCATGTCGCCTTCCCCATTATTAATCTAATTGTGAGTATTAAGCACATGTCAGGATATCTGAAAAATTGTTCGCCCCGGATTACATCACAAAAAAGTCAGTCAGCTGCGCGTTTACAATAGAAGATGCTTAAGATCAAAAGATGTTGTTTTGTGTCAAAACTCATGCTGGTATCTCGTCGACAAGAAAAACGGAGTCACCTCAAAGAATGCACGTCTCTAATATTTCAATGCGTTTTTTGCCCCTCAATTGTCCGGAGTTTTTTAGAGATTTAGGCTATCTGGCGGCTCAGCCGCTATGTGTTGGTTGCGTAACACATTAGTTTCACAGAGGTTACAGATATTGTTTATTTTCAAGGAAATCTCTGGCAAGAAAGAGTGTGATGTTCAGACTTGCTTCAAGGTCCCAGTTCTACGGAGAACCACGAAAGCGCGTAGTCCCAGTACTCGTAAGCAGACGAGCGAGAAATTCCAAGAACGCCGGAAGCATCAATCACAGAAAGTCCGGCGTAGAGCCGGAGTCGCACAAGCTCTGCGACAATTGGGTCTCCTCGCTCCAGCTTTTGTAGTGCGTCGTCGAGGTCCAGAATCTGATCAGGTTGAACGACGAAAATCTGTTCGACGATATCGGTAAATTCGACTTGCTGAACGTTTCCCCCTCGTTTTATCGCAGATTTGCTGCGAGCATGTTCAACAAGGATCCGCCGCATCGCTTCCGCAGCTGCTGAAAAGAAATGTCCGCGAGAATCCCAGCTTTGAACATGGTCAGAATCAACAAGTCGAACATAAGCCTCATGGACAAGGGCAGTTGCTTGAAGTGTGTGAGATGCTCGCTCGTCGACCATTCTCTGAGCCGCGAGTTTACGTAGTTCCTCATACACGAGTGGCAAGAGTTCAGCAGCTGCCAGCTGATCGCCAGCTTCGATTTTAGATAGAATGTGGGTGACGTCGGACATAAGTGAGATGGTACCCAAGGGTCGGATGTGATGTCACGTAAAATATCTCCAAAAACAGAGTGAGGATCGTAGGACTTTGACACTCCGAGCGAACTTCAGACACTTGAGAGCGGCGAAGCGAGTCGTAATCGCATCTGCGTATGTTTATTGGAATGGGTTTTAACGACTTTCATTCCTCCTGGGTGTTGTCATTCCCATAACATTCGAGAAACTCTTTCAAAACGCCAACGTGTCCATTCTCCAGGTCTCTTGTAGAAGTGATCAATGTGAGAACCTGTTGATCCAGCGATTTCAGTACCGCGTTGATCTCCGTTCGCCGTTCTTCAAGCTCAGCTTTGAACTTGTCTGCAAACTCATCTTGATTCTCCAAATGTTCGTGAAACCATTTCCTCAGCTCGTTTGACGGAGTGAGTACCTTCGCCCAGAGATCGATTCGTGCGGCCTCCTTGGAAATTCCTCTTGGCCATAAGCGATCAACGAGAATGCGACAGCCGTCCTCAGCACTTGACTCATCGTAGATGCGTTTTACTCGAATCTTGCGTTCCATGTTCGGTCATGCCAACTGATCAGAGAATCTGGATGATGTCTGTGTTTTTCCGCCTACGAGTCGCTATTTAGATCGGTCAGTGATAATGTCATCAACGAAAGATTGATCTTCTTTCGATACAACGTAGAGGAGCAGGGTCTCTCACAAACATATTCAGGTTTTCTCTGTGTTTCAATGATAATTCCGATTGTATTTTGCCATGACTCAAATTGACAATTCCCGACGTTTATTTCTACTTAATTCTGCTGCACTGGTGGCGACAACCCCGCTGCTGACCGGCGGTTTACTTCAAGCACAGCTGAAGGAATCCGATGGGCCACTCATGGCTTACGTTGGCACGTTTAGTTCCCCACTTAAAGATATGTTGGCAACTCAAGTGGATTTGCCACCAGGTAATGGGCGCGGCATTCATCTTTTTCAAGTGAATCGTGACACCGGAGAGATGACGCCCGCAGGCATCCATCTAATGGGAACCAGCCCGAGTTGTCTAGTATTGAACGCTGCCGGTACTCGACTGTATTCCGCCAACGAGACGGATCGAGTCGGGGAAAATAAGGAAGGCACTGTCAGCGCCTTCTCCATCAATAAGGAAGATGGAAAGCTGAAATTACTCAACACTGTCCGCTCTGGCGGCGCTGGTCCAACTTATGTGAGCACCCATCCGTCTGGTCGCTTTTTGTTTGTCGCCAACTATTTTGGTGGCTCAGTAGCGGTGTTCCCGATTCTGTCTGATGGTCGACTGGGTGACGCCACGGACATTAAGAACGATGCCGGGAAAATTGGCCCGACCAAGGCGACACACGCTCCACCGGGCAGTTTTGCAATCAGCGGACATGATCGAACTCACGCCCATATGATTCAGGCTGATCCAAGCGGACGCTTCGTATTGCATATTGATTTAGGACTGGACAAAATCTACGTCTGGAAGTTTGATGAGAAGAAGGGCGTGTTGACCGCGAACGAACCACCTGCAATCTCACTGCCGCCGGGAGACGGACCTCGCCATTTTTATTTTCATCCTAATGGCCGATGGTTCTATTCGATTCAGGAAGAAGGCTCGACGATCGTCTTGTTTGACTACGATAACAAGGCAGGACGGCTGGCAGCGCGACAAACAATTTCGACGTTGCCGCCGGGGTTTGCTGGCAGCAATTTTTGCTCTGAGATTCTCGTTTCTGCAGATGGAAAATTTGTTTATGCAGGCAACAGGTTGCACGACAGCATTGGAATCTTTTCCGTTGGACCGTCCGGCGAGCTTACGTTCATCGGTGAAGAATGGACACGCGGGAATTATCCGCGCAGCTTCAGCTTCGACCCGACAGGGCAGTTTCTCTATTGTTGCAACCAGCGTGCTGACAGCATTGCCGTCTTCCGGGTGAATCGAAAGACCGGCGGTCTGAAATTCACCGACCATTACGCTCCGGTTGGCAATCCTTCGCACATCGTTTTCCTCGATCTCGCGAGAGTGAATTGAAACGATGTGTTTTGAAAAACATGAGGCGCCGTAACTCAACTCAATACTGTTGTCTGTCAGCAGGAAAGGAGTTCCGCCTTAGCCGGAACGGTCTTCCATTTGTGAGGTAAACGCAGACTCTCAATGTCAAGCTAAAAAACGCTGCAAGTGTTTGTGTCGTCATGCTTTCATGATACTTGATGGGCATAATTCGCTACGATTACCTCCTCTGGCACGCTCTATGCATTCTCATTGAATCCTTGAATGGAAAGGATTTCACAGATGCCCCATGGAGTTTATGGAGTGGCGGCGACCATGGATGGTGCCTCTCTCCAACACGAAATGATTGCCAGGAATTTAGCCCATGTTCAGATGCCTGGGTACCGTCGTACTCATTTGATTCAAGGAACCTTTCACGACAGCCTTCAAGAAGGATTTGATGCAGACTTGGAGATCGAATATCGCGGTACAAAAGCTTCCATTGATTTCAGTGATGGAGTGGTTGAAAAAACCGGGGACAAATTCGATGTCGCGATCCAAGACAACGGATTCTTCGTTGTCGGTGAACAGGGGACACCTCTGTATACGCGGAACGGTTCATTCACTCTTGATCCAAGTGGAACTTTAGTCACACAAGATGGACGTTCGGTTCCCTGAGGCTACTGACTGATTCTTGCTGGACAGTAGCCAATTGGTGACCAGTTTCGTTACAACGACTCTCTTAGAGTTTGATGACGAGATTGATTCACTTTCTAATGGAGTTGCCAGGATGCTCGCTAAGAGATTTCTTTTTCATCGCTCACGCGCGGTTTTGATGTTTGCAATGACGTTCTTTTGGTTGGTTGGAAGCATTATCCCGCAACCGGCGAATGCGGCGGACGCGAGACCGAATGTCCTGTTTATTATTTCCGACGACCTGAACAATTCCCTCGGCTGTTACGGTCATCCACAGGTGAAGTCACCGAACATCGACCGACTTGCAGAACGAGGTGTTCGTTTCAATAAGGCATACTGTCAGTACCCACTCTGTGGTCCGAGTCGGAATTCGATGTTGTGTGGTTTGTATCCGAACAGCACGGGAATCCATCGCAATAGCCAGATTTTCCGGCAGACGATTCCGAGCCATCACAGCATGTCTCAGGCTTTTCGTTTGGAAGGTTACTTCGCTGCCAGGATTGGAAAGCTCTATCACTACAATGTGCCGAAATCTGTCGGAACAAACGGCCACGACGATCCAGGTTCCTGGGAGTTGGAACTGAATCCTGCCGGCTGTGATCGACTCTTGGAAGAACCGGATATCTTTACTCTTCGCCCAGGGAGTTTTGGTGGGACGCTCAGTTGGTATGCATCTCCTCGTGAAGACAAACTGCATACCGATGGAATGCTTGCCAAGGATGCTCAATGGGTTCTTGAACGTTGTGCGCGTGACAAAGATCGCCCTTTCTTTCTGGCTCTGGGATTCTATCGACCGCACACGCCGTATGTTGCTCCGAAACCTTATTTCAAGCATTACCCAGTCGATGAAATGCCACTTATTGAGGGAGTCGAAGAAGATATCAAGGACATTCCAAAGGATGGTTTGGGATCGCACAAAAAAGAGCATGAACTCCTCAACGACGATCTACGGCAGCAGGCGATTCAGGCATACTTCGCGAGCATCACTTTTATGGATGCCCAAGTCGGTCACGTTCTCGACACGCTTGAAGAACTCGGTCTGGCTGAGAATACAATCGTTGTCTTCACGAGTGATCATGGCTATCACCTTGGAGAGCATGGCCTGTGGCAGAAGCAGAGTCTGTTTGAAGAGAGTGCGCGTGTTCCACTCATCATTGCTGGACCGGGAGTCAAAGATGTCGGTTCAGTGGCGGAGACACCAGTCGGTCTGATCGATCTGTATCCAACGTTGGCAAAGATTTGTGATGTCCCGACTCCCGACAATCTTCAAGGACAGGATCTCTCGCCGATTCTCACTGATGCCAGTCAGGCCGCTCGCGGCTGGGCGATTAGTCAAGTTGTGCGTGGGGGACGGGGGAAAGGGGGTTCCCGGTTTGGTTACTCGATACGCACCCCACGCTGGCGATACACAGAATGGAGTAACGGTGAAGGTGGACGTGAACTCTACGATCACCAGAAAGATCCGCTCGAACAAAAGAATCTGGCCCAAGGTCGATTGTATGGCGAAATCGTTGCTGATCTTTCGAAAACCTTGAACGAAGCCATCGCAACAACATTCCCTGAATCAGGAGAAATCCCGCCGATCAAGCAGGGACTTTGGGCACCGAACTTAACTGACCCGTAATACGCATTCCAAATTAAACTATCACATACTCTGGTTGCGCGGAGATCAAAGAAGTCGACATGGACACTTGGAGACAGGTCGTTCTCAACGGAGATCTCATGAAAACCACCTGCGCCGCCCACACACGCAAAGCACAAATTCAGATTAAAATCCGTATGAGGCGTAATTTCTGGTGTCATAGTGCCAGCGGGGAAATTGCCTGATTCCTCAGGGCAACGAGCCACAAGGCAGAATCAAACACTCTTCACGGAAAGTTGTCTCACCAGTTAGCGCGATGAATTGCCGTCGCTCCAATTTCGGATGATGCGGCGTTCGAGCTTTCCAGCGGGGCGCAGGTCATCGGTCGTCCAGTTGCCATTAGGGCTTGCTCCTTTCTTCACAATCGACCAAGCCTCGTCTTTATCGTTGACAGCCCAGGCGAGGTGGCAGATCTTGTTTTTTTTGCACCACTTCATCCAGGCTTCCGTTTCCGGGTCATTCTTGCCATCTCCAACCGGTCCCCACTCTGTCACGAACAGAGCGATTCCTTTTCCCAATGCTGCATCTGCCCGATCACGTAACCATTGGTGGTGCATCTTCGAGTAGAAATGAAGAGTGTAGGCGATGTTCGGCCAGTCAGTAATTGGATCAGCCGCGGGAGCATCGACACGCTGAGACCACTTACCGCAGCCAACGATGATGAGGTTGTCCGGGTCAACGGCGCGGATCGCTGCGATGACTGTTTCGGAGTACGCCTTGATCTCTTTCCACTCTGTCTCTTTCGGCTCGTTGTAGATTTCGTAAATGACGTTATCGAGCTTTCCATAAGTACGAGCCATCCTCGTGAAAAACGCAACTGCCTCGGAAGTTGATCGCTCCGCATGATGCGAATGCCAATCAATAATGACATACACTCCTTCAGCCACGGCTGCATCGACGAGAACGCGGACTTTTTTTTCGTTCTTGGCTGGGGCTTCCAGATACCCACCAGGATTTTCAACGCCCATCGCCGCCCGAATGATCGTTGTGTTCCAGTCTTCCACAAGCCACTTCACGCAGTCTTCATTCCAAAATCCAGTCCGATCCCATTGACTCCAAAAGAAACTATTCCCCGCCAAAGAAACCGGCTGACCTTTTTCGTTGACAACCTGCCCGCCTTGAACCCGCAACAATCCGTGCTTCGAAACGACGGATTCTGCGAATGTTGCCGTTGAGATTCCAATGAAAATAATCGTTGTGAGGAGGTAAGCTTTCATTGAATCAGAAATTTCAATTCTGCAGGAACTCAAAACCAGGTTGAAGCGAAATGACCTCGATCCAATGGAACAGAACGACAAAGAATTCTGTGATGATTCGCTCGGAAAGCAGTTGAATTTACCAATCAAATGATGGGAACTTCCTCTGTTGAATCCTCTTTACTTGTTCGTCTCTGGACGGAACTTCTTTTTCCAATCGCTCGGCATTTCACTGCGGTCGGTGTTTTCCTGATACTGGTCTTCAAGGCTGGAGAGTTGCTTTTTGAGCTTGGCGACTTCAGCGGCGTATTGAGGGTTGCCGTATTCGTTTTGGAGTTCGTCGGGGTCTTTTTCTAAGTCGTAGAACTCCCACTCATTGAACTGGTAGAAGTGAATGAGTTTGTAGCGTGTGGTTCTTGCGCCGTTGTGTTTGGCGACCATGTGGACGCTGGGGTATTCGTGGTAATGGTAGTAGATGGCCTTTCGCCAGTCCTGGGGAGACTCACCTTTGAGTAACGGGACAATCGACCGACCTTGCATGTCGCTCGGAATTTCGACGTTGGCGATGTCGAGGAACGTTTCAGCGTAGTCAAGGTTTTGAATGAGGTTCTGGTTGATGCTGCCTGGTTTGGTGACGCCAGGCCATTTGCAGATGAATGGCATTTTTAGTGATTCTTCGTACATCCAGCGTTTGTCGTACCAACCGTGATCTCCCAGGTAAAAACCCTGGTCGGATGAGTAGATCACAATCGTGTTTTCGGCGAGACCAGCTTTTTCGAGATACGCCATCAACTGTCCGACGCTATCGTCCACGCCGCGCACACATCGCAAATAGTTGCGGATGTAGCGGTGATATTTCCAGCGGACGAGGTCTTTGCCTTTCAGATTCAACTTTTTCAGTTCGTTGTTCTTCGGTTCGAATGCAGCGTTCCAGACTTTGAGTTGTTCTGGTGTCATGCGTTGAAGGTTCTTGAAGCCGGAGCGGTCGACCGATTTCCCTTCGTCTGGAGACCAGCCATGTAGAGGTGGGCCGAAGCAGTCGAAGACGATGTTCAAGTGACCGTCGATTTCCATTTCCTGATGACGCGCAGGGCTGGCGTTGTCGTCCCAGTTGTCGAACAGAGTTGGTGGTTCCGGAATGTCAATGTCGTCGTACAGAGTCAAATGGCGCGGTGGTGGCATCCATGTTCTATGCGGTGCTTTGTGCTGGCACATCAGCATGAACGGCTGATCCTTGTCGCGACCGTTTTTGAGCCACTCGAGAGCCATGTCGGTCACAAGATCGGTGCAGTAGCCTTCAATGACTTCACGACCTTGGAGGGATTTGAAAATTGGGTTGTAGTAGGCTCCTTGTCCTTGGAGAACTTTCCAGTAATGAAACCCTTGCGGCTCGGTGCCGAGGTGCCATTTGCCGATCATGGCAGTCTGGTAGCCTGCCTTTTGCAGTAACTTCGGAAAGGTCTGTTGATCGCCGTCGAACTTGTTGCCGTTCGTCATAAAGCCGTTGATGTGGCTGTGCTTGCCGGTCTGGATGACGGCCCGGCTTGGTCCACAAATCGAGTTTGTGCAGAAGCTGTTCTCAAAGAGCATTCCCTGAGCGGCGAGTTTGTCGATGTTCGGCGTCGGATTGACATCTTTCAGCCAACCATCGTAAGCACCAATTGAATGCGGCGCATGATCATCTGTAAAGATGAAAAGAATGTTCGGACGCTCCGCTGCCTGCAACGACAAAGTCGCCCAACAAACTAAAAGTTTGATAACAAGGGAGGACTTCAGTTTTTGCACGTTTCGAATTCCAATCAGTAGTCGAATAAGTTCAGTCACCAATAGCTTAATGTTCTTCTCCGTCGGTGGCGACCGGAGCGATGTAGAAATCGTTTGCCAGCCAGCGGGCGACCATTTCCAGATCGTGTTCTGATAGCTGGTCGGCGAAGCCTGGCATGGCGTTGTTGCCGTATTCACCGGCGTAATGTGCTTGCGGGTCGGCGATGAAACTCTTGAGCCAATCGGGGCCAGCGTAACCTGTCAGGACCGGTTGCATGTCTTCGGAAAGTGGTTTCGATTCGAAGACAACTTCGCGGTCTTTCTTTTCTCCAACAACTGTCAATGCGTGCATACTATGGCAGTCAACGCAGGCATCGACTGATCCGTTCGTCATTTCACCACTGATGAATATCGCTTTACCGCGTTGAACAATTTTGTCATCTGGGGCGAGTGCATCTGGACGTTGGCTTTGAGCATAGATAAATTCGACCAAAGCGGCATAGTCATTCACGTTTGCCGCGCTAGTAAGTGTTTCGGCGTTGCTGTCTGACCAGTCTTTCAT
>DAOUPA010000574.1 GCA_030626405.1 Planctomicrobium sp. | reverse complement strand
GCAATCCACCAGTTGAAGCCAGGGAAATCGACCAGCACGACCGCATCAGGTTTCTCGCGTTTCAGGAACTCCTTCGCCTGTCGGTAAAGTTTGACAAACTTCCCGATCATTGGCAGGACCTCCGCAAAACCCATCACAGCCAGGTCGGTCAATTGGAAGAGGCATTCGAAGCCTGCCTCGGCTTGCATCTCTGAGCCGCCGAATCCACTCATCTGAGTTCCAGGCTGTCGACGCGAAAATTCGCGCATGAGTTCAGCCGCGTGCTGATCACCGCTTGGTTCGCCAACAGAAAAAAAAACGTGCATCGCCGCATCCTTGCATGCAAGACGTAGTTAGGTGCGGAGGGATGTTATCACAACTGGCATTCCGCGTAAGCGCGAATTTGACTGCATGATTACCGCGATTTTGCGTGATAACTCTCTTGCAGGTCGCAGTTCTGATTGCAACGCGAGGTCATTTTTTTGGTTTTTGAAGAAATGATTTGTACTCTTGATTTTTTCTTGTTACTTTGAAGTCAGTTCATTTCACTTCGGGTGCGGGTATCCATCGGCAGTGAATTGTCAGAGTAGGCCGTGGGTGGTTCGCAGTTACCTTTGCCAAAATGTAGTGGCGTCGTTCTTCGGGTGACGATCATCTCCTGTGCTACGCTTCTAATTGGATGTGCTGACCTGACATCTAATGAATCACAGGTTCTTGCCAAGTCGTCGAAGCGGTCAACAGGTTCGCAATCTCTTTCGATTGAAGAAGCGTCTCTCTCGATGGGAGAAATCTGGCCTTCCAGAAAGTTCCCGTGGCAGGTCGTCGTGACGAACTCTTCAATGGCTCCGGTTGATGTTGAAAGAATCACGACCTCATGTAGTTGCACGAATGTAACTCCGAGTGGTTTTGTTTTGAAACCGCAAGAATCAGTAACAGTTCAACTCACGATCAACACCGAGAAAAACCTCAGCGAGAGCATCCTGCAAACGCCGTTTGCAGTCGAACTCAACTTCCGGCTCCGCGGAGGAACGGAGGTGCAAACATTCTCTATCACTGGGAGTGTCCAGCGACCGTTTACGGTGCCATTTCGGCAATACCAATTCCCGAAACCTCTCAAGATCGACGAACCACCAGAACCGGTCGAAGTGACGTTCCAGCGCCATCCACAAGTTCAGGAATTGCAAGTTACATGTGAGGGCGACCTGTTGCATGCCGAGAAAATTTCAAGCACCGATTCTGATGAGACATGGCGTTTCGAAATCGACCCGCAATCGCGTATCGGGAACTTCAAGCTCTCCCCAACAGTTGAAGGGAAGCTTGAATCTGGAGTCGGTCATCACACTGAAACAATTTTTCTGATCGGCTCTGTCGAGGGGCCAGTTTCGGCACAGCTACGGAACGTGTTGATTCAAAGTGATGGGGCGAATTTTCCAGTCACGGAAATCGTCCGCCTGGAATCTTCAAACGGTCAGCGATTCAAGATCGTCGAGGTACGCCCTTCGAATCCACGTCTAAAATGTGAAGTAACGAAGACCGAAACGCTCATTGAGTCCACTGAGATCAAGGTGTCACTGTTCGCTCAAAAAGATGATGCCGCAACAGCAACATCCGCAGAAACAATTGAAATCGAAGTCCTTGTCGAAGGCTCAGCGAAACCGGTCATTGTCCCGGTGAAAGTGACGATTATTGAAATCCACCGGTTGTCGGACTGAATGAAAAGGAGAAACTCATGTTGATCTGTCGCCGCCAATTCCTGTTTGCGTTCGTTGTGTTCTTCTCAACGTCAATTCAAGCAGAATCCGTCGTCGAAGAAATTATCGCCGCCTGGAAAATCAGAGAAGCTCGCTACCATACCGGGCATATCGAGTTCGAGAATGTCGAGACCTATCACCATAAACTCGCAACAGATCCTGATGATCCGGCCTTTGGTTTCGACGGGACTGCACCACTGAAGCACCTGATTATCTTTGACAATAACCGTGGGCGCTACACGCGCAATGGTCTTTCTCTGGACATGAACACCGGAAGGTGGATTCATCAGGAGTACACCACTGCATTCGATGGAAAAGTCTCCTCAGCAATGTATAACGATCAATTTCTTGCCAAGCATCCTCCCGGATTTATCGAAAAAAGATCCTCAATTTATGGGGAAGGCTGGGACTGGCACCCGACGGCGGTACTCATGGCATTTCGCCCCATGACGAAATCGCTGCAAGGTCTCAATCCAAAGGAGTTAGGGGAACCTGTTCGGCGGGCGGTAGTCAATGGTCGGGATGCTGTAGTCTTCATAAAAGGTAAATTCGAATACTCGTTTGATCCACAGCGTGAATATGTTTTGCTGCGACAGGAAAAATTTTCCCCACCCCCTCCTGACGGAATGACTCGACTACGCCTTGATGTCAACTATCGCATCGACCCCGAGTGGGGTGTCGTCCCTGAAGACTGGTCTTTTGTCAAACTCGTCACACGAAGACCCGATCTCGTTCTCATGACGATTCAGGGAAAAATTACTAAATTGGAATTCAACCAGCCTGTTTCGAGAGGTGATTTTACGATTCAGTTTCCACCAGGTGCAGTGGTGAGTGATGGAGTGAACAAGAGAAATTATGTTGTGCGAAAAGATGGCTCCGCACGAAAGTATGATCGCGCAGAGAAACGCGCCGGAGTGACTTATGACGAAATGATGACCACTGTGGCACCAAGCGTGGTTGCCGAAAGAAAAAAACGGTACTGGTTCTTTGCGGTTATTGCACTTGTTGGCGCAATTGCGTTTTGGTTTTACAGACGATTATGACATGTATTCCACAGAAGATTGAAGATACTTTTCTGGCAGGACAATGTCGTCCTGTCGTTCAACACTTTTTTTGAGGAGAATGCAGATGTCTGGAGTCGAGAAGAAGTTCAAATTGTTCTCAGGTAAACGTTGCTTGATGGTCGCAATGGTCTGCGCGGTGGTTATCACTATTCCTGCGGCAGTACACAGCGCGTGTGTAGCTGAATGTGATGAAACGTCCACATTCAACATCGGCTTGGAGATAGTCATCGGACAGCCGACGACAACGCATTACGAGTTGATAACACCTCCCGCTGCTCAATTTTTTGCCTGCATGCGAGTTTGGATTACAGAGGCCGGCGTCAACGTTCTCGCCGATACGTCCGAGTTTGCAGTGTGGGAATATCGAGAATCTCCTGATGCGACCGAAATTTGCCTTCACAACAGTGGTATTCGTGGCACATCGTTGGCTGGAGAAGACTTGGAAGGACCATTCAGAACTCTTATCTGCTACTCAGATTGCCTGTACGAGGAGGAGGAAGAAGAGGAGTAATCAAGCCGCTTTCTTTACTAAACGAAAGTGGAACATAAAACGAAAAATCTGGAGCGGAGGTGTGCCATGAAGTATTCTCGAAAAAGAAACTGTGGGTTTACGATCCTGGAACTTGTTGTCACGATTTCCATAATCAGTATTCTTTTGGCACTCCTCCTTCCAGCGGTGCAAAACGCGCGTGAAGCGTCTCGCAGGACATCATGCAAATCCAATCTGAAACAACTCGGTTTGGCGCTGCATGTGTACCATGATCTGCATCGCTGTTTTCCACACGTCGTGTATGGCGAAAAGCCGACTCGATATCCTTTTGCAATAAGCGATGCTTGGGGGTGGCCTGTGATGCTCTTGCCAATGCTTGATCAGGCTCCTCTTTATTCTTCGCTCGATCCGCAAGGGAACCTGTATGTGTTTCATGATTACTTCAGGAATCACAGTAAAATTTACCCGAACGCAGAGACCCAACTCTCGGTTTTACGCTGCCCATCTTCAACTTTACCAGAGACATCTCGTGACGTTGGTCCCGAATCCATAAGGGCATGGCAAGTTGGATATGCCACGATGGATTATCGCGGTAGTTTTATAGGTGGGCGAGGTTTATTCAAGTACGTGGATTCACCGGTCCGAATGTCACATGTGCAGGATGGATTGGGGAACACGATTGCCATCGGAGAAGGAAGCCACCCTGGATCATTAGGGAAAACGTGGCCAACCTGGGTCGGCGAAACTGGTGCAACTCATGGCTTAGTTTTCAGGCCATCCAAAAATT
>DAOUPA010000086.1 GCA_030626405.1 Planctomicrobium sp. | reverse complement strand
GTTCCAGGCAACCGGAAATGTCGGTCACGAATGAGCCGGGTTGGTCCGCCGTTTTCAGCGAACCGAATCCGAGTGGATACCACAACTGTTGCTTGACTGTGTGAACCGGAAGGTTGTCGAATTCTGAATCCCACTTCGTGAGTCGGGAATAAAAGACGCCTGCGTCGGTGATTTGCATTGCCTGCCAGTGGTCTGGAGACGCCATCGGAGTCTTATCAGCAATCCCTAAAACAACTGAGGGGCGGTAACGCCGGAAGACCTTCGCCAGCGCGACACGGGCTTCGAAAGTATCGAAGAGTCGACGGTTGGGGAGGTCGAGTTGCTCTCGAACCTGCACGCCAAGAATATCAGCGGCGGCTTGAGCTTCGGCAAATCGTACTTCTGGTCCAGGGCTGTTCGGCGTTGGCTCTCCATCGGTCAAGTCGACAATTCCAACCCGGTATCCCTGTTTGGCAAGACTTGCGAGCGTTCCGCCGATGGCGATTTCGACATCATCCGGATGTGCGGCGACAGCGATAACGTCCAGGCGTTTTGGGAAATCTTGTGTACTCATTTTGCGATGGGTTTTGGAATGTCAAAAAACTCCCGCAGCACTTTGACGAGTCGGTGCGGGTGGGTCAAAAACGGGTAGTGACCGGTGGAATGGAGCGAGACAGATTCGTGATTCGGGAGCGATTCTTCCAACAAGTCTTGTTGTTGTGAGATGAGTCGTCCATCCCCTTCGCACCGCACGAGCAAAACTTCCGTTTCAATTTCGGCGAGTTGCGGAGTGAGATCAGTTTGAGACGATGCCAGCAACCGCCGCGAAACATCTCGAACCGACGCTGAGTACGTTTCATTCAACAGAAAGCCAAATCGGGTTTCATCGAATGGAGGAAACCAGGCGCGGTGGTTCTGAATTTGCGTCGAAAGCCACAGCGGCACGCTTCTAATTGAGAACGGAACGTACCGACCGACTTGCAGCAACGATTTTTCTGTGAATGTCAATTTGCGAGTCGCCCAACCACTTTGGAGGATTGCTTTCTTCACCACTCGAGGAGCGGACCGCATCAGTTCCAAGCACACAGGCACGCTGAACGTCGAAGCGTAAACTTCGACTGGACCGTCGAATAACTCATTAAGAACTTCCGCGTAGGCATTCGAAGTTGCTGGAATGAGGTCTTTGGGGCTTGGTCGTGTCCTAAACGTTGGGTGGTCGAACAGCCAGCACTGTCGATTCTCTTTGAGAAGCCAGGAGATGAGTGCGTAAAGCCTTGGTGAACCTAGACTTCCGGGAAGAAAGACGAGGGGCGGACCTTCTCCAAATTGAGTCGCGGTGACGGTTCCAGCTTGGAAATCGACCGGGCCTTGTCGAATTTGCTCCTGAAATGACTGCACGACCCCCTGCCATGCCAACGGAGTCGGGCATGGATCGGGATTTTCTTCGACAGTAGCGAGTTCGCTTGGAATTTTATCAGACATTTCAGTCACGAAGAACCGGAGCAGAATCAAAGCATTTGTAGCAAGTCATTGTAGTCATAATAGTTCTGTGTGAAGTGATGGAATCAAAATTTTCATAAACAGAGACAATTCTCGCTGGAATGAGTTGAAAGCTGTCGCTATGATTGCCGTTTGGCCTGATTTGCGGTGATTGCTGCGTCAGGGATGCCACTTTGGGTTTGTTTTTTCTATCAAAGTCACAATGCCGAACTCACCAAACGCAAAAAAAGCACTTCGCCAGAGCGAAAAACGCCGTCTTTTATTCCGTCAGCAACGCGCTGCGTTGCGGACTGTCCTCAAAAAAGCCCGCGCTGCAGCGGAAGGGGATGACAAAGACGCCGCCGAAGCCGCTTTCCGACTCGCTTCAAAACGATTGGATCAAGCTGCAGCTAAAAAGCTGATCCACAAAAACGTTGCATCTCGCACAAAATCACGACTCTCTGCTTTTAAAAAGAAGCAGGCATCGTAATCGAAATTGCATTATGTTGTTGGCATAAGATGGCGTTGATGCAAATATGAAGACAATATCAAAAAAGGCGGCCGTGAATGCGGTCGCCTTTTTTGTTTGAATTAGAGAAGCAAGTTTAGCCGCACACTTTCAGTGTGCGGCTAAAGCGACTTTCTACTGCTACTTCAGATTTCCCCAGTCTTGAACTGTGATCTTGGCTCGGTCACCACAAATTTCGCGAATCCTTGAGATGAGCGTGTACGTTCGTCCCGTGATTTCGGCGGAATCGCGCGATTCAAAGTTTACACGCAGGAGTGGCTCGTTATTCGAGGCACGAATGTTGAACCACCAATTGGGTGTGTAGTTTTGAACTTCGCGGTAAATTTTCCCTGTCGGATCTCCTTCTTGGTCAACTGTGAAGACATCATCGGCAGTTGCGAATTCAGGAACACGCGGGTTGAATACGCTGACTCCATCGATATTGAGCACATAGCAATCCTTCGCTGGATCACCAAACTCGGATTGAATGGTCGAGATGACTTCGGCGCTCATCGATTTCCAATCTGCACATTCCACTCGCAGATTCACTTCCCCGCTATTCGGCCAGGGCTTGAGTTCTCCCAGAAGTTCTGAACAGGATTTTCCAGATTCCAGCAGCATGTCCCAAAACGTGACGAGTGAGAACAACCCGGAGTCGAGACAATACGTGTCTGGGTAATTGTAGTGTGCTGACGATTCGCCACCGAAGACTGCATCGGTTTTTGCGAGGGCGACTTTCGCGGCATCTTGTCCGACTCGACTGATGATGGCCTTGCCGCCCACGGCTTGAACCGTTTGTGGAACCAGCCAAGACGAGACAGCGGAGTAAACAACAGCACCGCTACCACCATTGTTTTCGACCATTCTTTTTGCCAGTGCTGCGAGCAAAACTGAGCCTGGGACAAACTGCCCCCATTCATCGACCAGAAAAACGCGGTCGGCATCTCCATCAAAAGCCGCACCGAAGGCGGCTCCTTCGTCGACAATAGTCTCTTGCAGCAATTTCACTGCTCCCGGCAAGCCTGGGTTGGATGGTCGGGTCGGGAACGTTCCGTCGATCTGTTCCGCAATGGCGAGAAGTTCAACGCCTGATCCGCGCTCTTCTAAACCTGCTCTCAGGAGTGGGCGAAAGAGTCCGCCGACACCGTTTCCGGGATCAAGAACGATTTTTCCGCTTGCATTTCCGAGGCGATCTGAGCGACTCAGGGCTGCTTCCACAAATCTCGCTTGAAGTTCCATTCGCCCGGCTGTCGGGAATGGAGCCGCCGGGGTGTCCGTCGCCGATGCGTCGGTTCCGTCTTCTTCGTATCGAGGGGCGAGGTGGTCCGCCGGTCGCAGGATATCCACGCCGCCGGTTTCTGCACTCTTGATGAACATCTTGATTCCATTGTACTCCGCAGGGTTGTGCGAAGCGGTGATCATGACGCCGGCGTGGGCATCGCATTCTTTTTCACCAACACCCCACTGAATCATGTCAGTCGTCGCCAAACCGCAGGCGATGGGTCTGCCCCCTTCGCTGGAGATTCCCTGAATGAGAGAAGAATAAATCCCTGGCGATGATGTGCGGCCGTCTCGACCGACAAGAATGCCTGGAGTGACATTTTCACCGAGCAGCTTTTTCAGACTGCGGACGAGATATTTGCCAGACAGCCAGGCCAATTCTTCGTTGATCTGATTCGGATAGACACCACGAACATCGGCACTCCGCAGGAACATCGCCGGGTCAAACATCAACTTTTCCTTCTCGAATGAATTCTGTTTGTACGTTTCACCTCAGTATGAGTATTGAACACGTCATCGTCAATTTTCCCATCGCCTGAGATTCGCTACACTTGCAAATAGGAACAACGGACACAATTCAACGAACTCAGCAACCCAATGAAGAAACGATGTTAGCGAAGCGAATTATTCCTTGCCTGGATGTTCATGCTGGTCGCGTTGTGAAAGGCGTGAATTTCGTCAATTTGCGAGACGCTGGCGACCCTGTTGATATTGCCTCTCGGTATGAACAGGAAGGTGCCGATGAACTCGTCTTTTTGGATATTACGGCAAGTCACGAAGAACGGGACATCATTCTCGATGTGGTTGCACGAACGAGCGAAGTGGTCTTCATGCCATTGACCGTGGGTGGCGGAATTCGCACTCTGGAGGATATACGCAAACTGCTCAGTGCAGGCTGTGACAAGGTTTCCATTAACAGTGCTGCCGTCACTGATCCGGAATTCGTCAAAGAAGCGGCTCTGCGGTTTGGAAGCCAGTGTATTGTTGTGAACATCGACCCCAAACGAATTCCCGTTGCAGATGCAACGATTCCGGATGACATCCCGGAACACCTGAAAGTAAAACCACGCCCCGGTCGCGATGGTCAGGGAGAAGTTTATTGGGATGTGCATGTGAACGGTGGGCGAAAGCCGACGGGACTCGATGCGGTGGAGTGGGCGAAAGAAGTTGAGAGACTCGGCGCAGGAGAACTTGTCCTGACCAGTATGGATGCCGACGGAACCAAAGATGGCTTCGATATCGAAATCACCAAGGCTGTCTCCGAAGCGGTGAACATTCCAGTCATCGCCAGCGGTGGCGCAGGGCATCCAGAACATTTATGTGAAGCTGTGACGGAAGGTGGAGCGAGCGCCGCTTTGGCAGCGAGCATCTTCCACTACGGCGAATTCACAATCGGTGAAACAAAAGAGTACATGGCGAAACGCGGTGTGACAGTGAGGAGGGATCAGGGGCCAGGGACTAGGGGCTAGGGGAAGAAAACAAAGTCAACAATCAACTCTTAACACTCAATATCAATTATGTCTGAAACGCAAACGGCACAAGAGATTCTTGAACGACAATATCTGGAAATGCGCTGCGGGTTACTCAGCTTGGCGGCGTCGCTTGATCGGCTAAACCGAGCACCTGGTGCCGACAAAATTGCAAATGATGAGCGGATGAAACTGCTTTCAGACGCAATGGCAATCGTTGCCAGCGATGAAGAGAACCGTGCGGAACGTCTTCAGCTTCTACTCAGCGACGAATACGTCGCTGGCTGGAATCGCTGATTGGACTGTTGAGACAAGAACCATAAGCCCGGCTTTTTCAAAAAGCCGGGCTTCTAAAGACGCTGGAATACTTTCAGAAGTTGTACTCTCTGGAATGGAAAGGTTGGGGGGTCAGACAATTCCAAATCGGTGGATGGTCTTTTGATGATACGTTTCACCCGGACGTAGCACCGTTGAAGGGAATTGTTTCTGATTTGGAGCGTCTGGAAGATGTTGGCACTCCAGGCAGAAGCTCGTGTGTTGCTGCTTGCCTGCGGTTGCTTCTGAGCCATCGAAATGATTAGCGGTATAAAGCTGAATCCCAGGTTCGGTTGTCAGGACTTCCATTGTTCGACCGGACTGTGGATCGGTCACAAATGCGGCGGTGCGTAGGGTTTCGTTCCAGTTATTAATGAGGAAGCAACAGTCGTAGCCGTTGCCGACTTGCTCGATTTGTTCGCCAATTCTCTTCGGCGAACGAAAGTCGAACGCCGTCTCGGAGACGTCGTGAATCGCTCCTGTTGGCAACACGTCGGCATCGTTCTCCAGGACTTGATCCGCATTCAGTTTCAGAACATGATCGTAAACTTTTCCCGATCCTGAAAGATTCCAGTATGTGTGGTTCGTGAGGTTAAGAATTGTGGGAGCGTCTGTCGTTGCGGTGTATTCGAGGACGATGTCTTTTCCATCGAGACGGTACGTCAACTCAGTTGTGAGTTCACCGGGGTAACCTTGATCACCATCGGCGCTGATGAGGCGAAAGGTGACTTGGTCTGACTTGGGATTGAGGACTTCCCAGACACGTTTAGCGAATCCTGTTATTCCACCATGCAAGTGGTTCGGACCGTTGTTGATTTCGAGTTGGTATGCCTTACCGTCGAGTTCAAAATGACCACGAGCAATTCTGTTTGCGAACCGACCTGCCGTGGCTCCAAGTGCTGAAGGGTTCGTCAGGTAGTATTCCGGATTCGGGGCAGTGACTGCAATGTTTGCCCACTGTCCATTTCGATCAGGAACTTCGACTGTGACGACAGCCGCACCTGCGTTGGTCACTTTGAGTCGAATGTGTTCATTCTGTAACTGAATGCACCCATACTCGACGCTGGTGTCTGTCTGTCCCCACGATTCCCAGTTGTCTGCCATAGTTCGTTTCTGCAATGAAAATAAAAAGCGACCGGAAAATGATTTCCGGTCGCTTACTGTTGTTGTGAATTGTTCCGTTTAGAATTTTGGAACTTTTTGTCGATATTTGGCGTCGGCGTATTTGGGATTCCAGAAGCGGTCCGTGAAGTCGATTCCGAAGCCCCAATTCTTTTCTGCCTGTGCTCGTTCCGCCCAAGGTGAATTGGGATGTTCTTTGATCACTTTGTCGTACATTTGGATCGCCAGTTTACGTTGGCTTTCGAGTTCAGCCATGTCAATTTTTGTTGCTTTCACTTGCTTCTCGTCGGGAGGAAGCATTTTAGGAATGTTTCGAACATTCCATTCGTTCGCTTTCGGGTCTTTTGGCTTTGGAGGATTCTTGGCGTGATTATCAAATGCCAGTAACAGCTGGAACTGACGAACCCTGTAGGAGAGGAGTTGGGCATACGCAAGATCATAAGCCGCTCGCCAGCGAGGTTCACGCTCTTTGGCACGGAGCGGTTTGATCTTTTCAAGTCGTTTAATACCTTCCTGAATTTTATTCATCGCGCGAACTGTTTTTCCAAACTGCTTTCCAGCTTCCTCCTGGAATTCTTCTGGACCAAGAGGGTAATGCTCGCGTCGAAGGTTGAGTTCCGTGTCATACTTCGCGTGAGGATTCAGCGCAACGATCACTTGCCAGATCGTTTTGCGGAAGTCGCTCTTGTTTCTTGATGCTTCATAATCTCGTCGAGCCAGGAGTAACGGCTCATATTCTTTCATGGCAAGGTCGTCGAATTTTCGTTTCGACAAAGATAATCGCCCTGAAAGGTTCTTCTCCTTACTGTCGAGCAGGAAGAAGATTCCACCGGATTTTTTCGCTAAACGTACCTGACCATATGGACCAAATCCGCTCGAAGCAGAGTCCCAGCGACGGTGGAAGCCATCGTACTGGAGGCATTCCGGAAATGCCGTTTCCGGCCCACGATCAACTCGAATCCAGAAGTGTAAATGCGGAGGATCTGGATGTCTCCAACGGAATTGTGTGTGGGGATATCCGAAGATCGCCTCGCGACCCAGGAAGTAAACCGGAGACCGAGACCGCTCTGACTTTGCGATCACTTCTTCGAGCATGCCTTCGTCATCACCAGTTTCGTCTGTCAAAACAATGATGACCAATTTGCGTTTCGACCGGGCTGCTGTCGACGAGTATTGATCAATGACTTTTGAAATCGAAGTGAAGGTGTTCTCTTTCCCTGACTCGTCTTCTTTGATGTTATCGATTGCTTTCTGGATATCCTTCAGCTCGCCAGTCGGATTTTTAAGAAGTGGAGTAATCTTGTCCCCATAGCTGATGATCATTGTTTCCAACGCAGCATGACGCATCTTTCGTGTTGTCGCCTGTTGTTTCACGATGTCGAGTTCGGCGTAGATTTTGTCGAAGTTGTCGCGGATTTCTTCTCGGTCATCCTTCAAGCTGTTCGAAGCATCAAAGAGCCAGACTGCAATGACAGGTTCCTTTTTCATCATGCGGATCAATTCTTGAGTGATCCGGTGCATCGCGGCTCCGTAGCCTTCGACGCGTGCTCCGACTTCTCCGGAGACCTCTCCTTCTCCAAGGTCGACAGCAAGCTCTCCAAGACCGGGGATCGAAATGTCAGCGATGGATGTGACTGTAATGTCCGGATCTTGAATGGCTTCCGAGGCTTCAATCTTCGTTTGAGAGACCGGTTGAGAAGCAGCAGAGCCGAGATTGGTCGTGACCATTCCTCCAGACTGAACAGAGAGGTTTTCTGAAACCTGCATGTCTGTCGTGAGGTCTTGCTCGAACTCTTGTTGAGAGCGGTCGTCAGCGATCACGGTCTCGACAGCGACGGCATCCTGGTCGTTATTCAATTGCAATTTGTAGAACGCCATCGCACCTAACAGGGCGACGTGGACAACCACAGAAATGAGAATTGGCGCAACATTTTTTCCGAGCATGTCGAGGTCTCATATGAAAGTATTTCTGAATAAATCCGCGGAGTTTGAACCCATCTTTGCAGATGCGATAAAACTCGAAGACGGAGACATGCTTCCATGCGAGCATCCGTATTCAACAGTGATACAACTTAAAACTGAATGAAAATGTAAAAACTTAAGCGAAGCTATTGAAAGTCTGTTGGTTAAAGATTCGGGCGTTTTCGTTTTTTGGTGACCTGCGCGCGTCGCATTGTTTCCCGTTCTTCTTCCGCGAGTAGCAAGCGAGCAACTTCTTCCTGATTTGCTCTCAGCATTCCATCGGAACCGGGGATTGGTTCGCTGTATTCTTTCCAAGACCACCCCAGATCCATGCTGAGTTCGCGCTCAGCGAGCATTGCCCAAGGTGTGCCAGGATGGTCATCGATGACTTGTTTCAGGTAATCTTTTGCTGAGACGGCCGCTTTTCGCATCTCTGGTCCTGTGAGGATGTCAGAGGAGGGGACCAATCGCCACATGTTACTTTTTTCGTTTTCAAAGTTTTTGGGAGCGACTTTCATCTGGGCGAGCATTTGGTTGTAGCCATAGTAGCGAACACGCATCGCCATGACTCTTCCCATCGCCAAGTCAAATGCTGCTTGCCAGCGGGCTTCACGGAGATCGTCTCGTTGTTTCACACCAACGCTAATGGTGTCGTAATAACGTTTGAGTTGATAATCGATTTCCGCGACTGGTCGCTGTGCTTCTCCAATGTCTGCTCGCAAAATATTGTCGTTGTAAGCGCGGAATGTCAGTTCCGGAACAGGAGCGTTGTTCCTGTATGTCATTTTTGCGACATTGACGAGTGCTGATTTGGCTCCACTCTTGGCAATCTCCTGCTCTTGCACGCGAGCTGGTCGATAGTCTGGAGCGTATCGCCGCATGATGGATCGATCAAAATTATAACCACGAGTTTCTGCAGTAATCAGATACATTCCACCCGTTTCGGCACAGAGCCGCGTCAACGCATAAGGACCGTAACTTGCTGACATCTGATTGATTTTCCAATCAGGTCCGCTACCAATGAACGGCAACTGCACAGCATCCGGAAAGGCACTCTCTGGTCCCTGATCAACAGCTAGGAATTCTTCAAAGCCATCTTCGTAGACGTGTTTGACATACCCCTTTTGCTGACCAAAGATTGCTGCGTTTCCAATTGTGAAGAATCGTGTATTGGTACGTTTACCGAGTGTGATCACAGATTCCAGATATTGCGGCGCGTCGTCACCGCGCTCGTCTGTAACGATAAAGACCAGCTTATTCCAAGGCCCTTTGCTGCGGTGCCAGTTTTGGAACTTTTCGAGAACCAGCTTTGAAGCCGCAAAGACATATTCCTTTCCGGACGTGTCTGTTTCAATTTCCTCACGGACAATTTTGCTGAGCTTGGTAATGTCTTGAAGAGGTTCTGGAGTGTGGAGTTTCGCCTTTTCACCATATGAAGCAATGACAGTGTATAAGGCGTCTGTTGAACCTAATTCTCCAACCTGCTTGTAAACATTGTCGAACCGCTTGGCGACTGCTTCGCGACGGTCATCAAGTGAGCCGGACGCATCGAACACCCAGAAAACGATGGTTTTACGGTCTTTCAGTGAGTTCCGAATTTCGAAGGCAACTCGATCCAGCGCGCCTTCAACCCCTCCAACTTGCTCTCCGGTCCCTTTCACTTCCACTTTCTGTGCGAGGTCCGCTTCAGCTGGAACCACAGAAAGGGCTTTCAGCATATTCAATTCAGGATTGAGAATCTCTTCGATTGCTTCCTGAGCAGGAGTCTCTTGTTGCCCAACTTGAGTTGCACTTTGCAAGGAAGGAGACATTGTCGCCCCGACGCCATCGGTTCCGATCTGATCTGTCGCCGTTTCGTTAAAACGGAGTTCCTCTTCCTGCATCTGGTCATCAACGATGCTCGTGATGTCAGTGGTGTCGAGCTGTTTTCCGGATTCATAGACGATGAAGTGAAAGATGGCGAGAATCGAGAGATTCACCGCCAGACTGATGCCCCAAGCAGACATATCACGCATTGTTTTCGACATCGCCGAAACCTCATTATTTCAGGAGAAAACCCAGCCTCAAGCCGGACGATCCATTCACAGCATCATACGCAGGATGAGATCACTCTGCAATCACATCTCCACCCACGCTTTCGGGAGAGAGCAGCCCCCCTCTATGCACATAGTACCACTGTTCAAACCGAAATGTTCGCTTTAAACTGGCAGAATAGTGACGTCAATTTGATTTAGTGCACGTTTGTAGTAATTCTCGCCCTTTTACACTCTTGATTTGGTGCCAAAAACTGGTAGAGTCCGCGACTTGTTCGAAAATATATCAATTCAATGTGAGACCGTAGTTACGGTCGAAAAGCGGCGTGGGAGCCGAGTGGAATGTCAATTACGAAAGAACGTAAGACCGAACTGGTCAATGAGTTTCAGACTTCAAGTGACGATACGGGTTCGCCCGATGTGCAGATTGCTGTCCTCACAGAGCGAATTAACAGCCTCACAGGTCACTTGCGTGAGCACGACAAAGACCATGCTGGACGCAGAGGTTTGCTGATGATGGTCAGCCGCCGCCGTCGTCTCCTGGATTATGTCAAAGATAAAGACCCAGCTCGATACGTCGATCTGATTACGCGATTAGGAATCCGCAAGTAGCTGTCAACACCAGGCAAACTCGCTTGGCGGAAGCTCCTTGATCTGTGGATTCAGACAATTGTTTGTCTCGTCAGATGAGCCGTGCCGAATTTCTTTGGGCAAGGCTCTTTTTGATTTCAAAACGCGATTTACTGGAAGTGAATCAGGCGAAGCTGTTGGCTGACTTAGCCTGTCTGCAATGTTGAGATGATCGATCCTCGATATCGTGCAGTTGAAACAAGCCGTATTAGTGTGTTGTTAAGTAGGAAAATATTGTGAGTAAGAAAGTTCAAGTCTCAAGAGAAATTGCAGGTCAGACACTCAGTTTGACAACCGGGCAACTCGCGAAACAAGCGAGTGGTTCCATTCTCCTTCAGTACGGGGAAACAACCCTCTTCATCGCAACGCAAACAGGACCAGGCCGTCCCGGAATGGATTTCTTTCCATTAACCGTCGACTACCGTGAACGATTCGCCGCGGCAGGCAAGTTCCCAGGTGGCTTCCTCAAACGGGAAGGACGCCCAACTCAAAAAGAAATTTTGACGTGCCGACTGACTGACCGTCCGATTCGACCACTCTTCCCGAAATTGTTTCGCGACGAAGTTCAGGTAATGATCAACGTCATGTCCTGCGATGGAGTCAACGACCCATCTGTCTGGGCGATTCTCGGTGCCAGTGCTGGCTTATCGGTTGCTCCACTGCCGTTCCAGGGACCAATTGCTGGTGTTCAAGTCGGACTCATCGATGGCGAGTTCGTTCTTTTCCCGAACGTTGAGCAAATGAAGGAAAGTGAACTCGACTTGATCATGGCCGGAAGCAAAGAGTCCGTGCTGATGATCGAAGGCTTCGGGGACCAGATTCCTGAAGACCAGATGGTTGACGCTCTGATGTTCGGTCACAAGGCAATTATTGAACTCTGCGAACTGCAGGACGAACTCATTGAGGCGGCTGGAATCGAGCCGTTTGAATACGCCGAGCCAGTCGAAAACCCATGGATCGGAACCGTCGAAAGCGACTACTCTGACGCGATCAAAAAAGCCCGTCAAAACACTAAAAAAACAGAACGTTCGGCGGCAACCAAAGCTGTTCGCAATGAAGTGATTGAAAAATACTTCCCAGGCGACGAAACCGAACTTGAAGATGGCCGAACACTTGGTCAACTGAAAGAAGCATTCTACCAAGTCGACAACAATGCCTGCCGCCAATTGACGATGGCAGGTCATCGTCTCGATGGTCGTGGCTTGAACGAATTACGTCAAATCGACTGCGAAGTCGACTTGCTCCCAATCGTTCACGGTTCGGCTCTGTTTACTCGCGGCGAAACTCAATCGCTCGCAACGATCGTTCTGGGAACTGTTCGTGACGAACAACGCGTCGACGGCTTGTTCGACGAAAGCAGCCAGAACTTTTACCTGCACTACAACTTCCCATCATTCTCTGTTGGAGAAGTTCGCCCGATTCGTGGCCCAGGACGACGTGAAATTGGACACGGGGCATTGGCAGAACGCTCGATTGCTCCTGTCTTGCCGAGTCGGGAAGACTTCCCGTACACGATTCGGATTATCTCTGATATCCTGGAATCGAACGGAAGCAGTTCCATGGCATCAGTCTGTAGTGCAACACTCGGACTCATGGCAGCAGGCGTTCCGATCTCGCAACCTGTCGCTGGCATTTCCGTCGGCGTCATCATGGATGGCGACGACTTCGTCTTGCTGACGGACATCATCGGGGACGAAGACCACTTCGGTCACATGGACTTCAAGGTCGCAGGATCTCAGAAAGGGATCACCGGCATCCAACTCGATCTCAAGATCGATGGGATCAACGAAGAAATCATTCGCAAAACACTTGAGCAGGCAAAGATTGCTCGACGTGAAATCTTGAAGACCATGCTGACCGCGATTCGCCGCCCACGTCCGGAACTTCCGGATTCGGCACCAAGGATCATGACAACGAAGATCAACCCGGAGAAAATTGGTTTGGTCATCGGCCCAAGCGGGAAAACAATCCGCGCGATTCAGGAGTCATCCGGTGCTCAGATCGATATCGTCGACGACGGAACGATCACAATTTCCGGACCTGCGAAAGATGCATGTGCCGCCGCTCTGGCTCACATCGAAGCCCTGACCGAAGAAATTAAGGTCGGACGCATCTATAGTGGCAAAGTCAGTTCGATCAAAGACTTCGGTGCTTTTGTCGAAATCGCCCCAGGCAAAGACGGACTCCTGCACATCAGCGAACTTTCGGATGGCTTCGTAAAGTCTGTCGCTGAAGTTGTGAAAGTCGGCGAACTGATTGACGTCAAAGTCATCGCCGTCGACGACCAAAACCGCGTCAAACTTTCCCGCAAAGCCGTCCTCGCCGAACAAGGCAAAAGCGACAGTGAAGACGACGTCGAAAGTGACGACGATCTCGATGGTGAAGAAGAGTAGTCATCGATTAGAAACTGAGATCAAAATTTGATCAAAGCCGGGAGAAACATCTCCCGGCTTTTTTTGTGCACTTCACTTATTGAAGTTGTCTACTTTCACACGCATTCTCTTTCACTTTTGGTAACTGAAAAGTGATGTGAACTAAAAGAATCTGGAATTCTCGAAGACTGATTGAGCCATCGCGCCTATCATAGGACTATGAATTCACGAAGAAAATCAAGTCGCCAGCGGTTTCAGGAATATCGTCAGTCTCTGCACAAACGAAAGCAAGACCGACAGCTTCCACGCAATGAAAAAAATGATTCGTCATCATCAGGCGAGTTGCGTTCGACATGGCAACTGTTGCGATCATTCGGGAAATTGCTGAAGCCGCAGTCCAAAGCAATCACCTGGGCACTCGCGACGCTCACGCTTTCGACTCTATTAGGCTTGATTCCACCAGCGGCAACCAAGTTGCTCGTTGATTGCGTCTTTGGAGATCAACCGGTTCCTGAGATGGTCCCGTTTTCATCATCGTTGCCGAAAGATCGCTGGTCGTTGCTGTTATTCATCACGGCAGGAATTGTTCTTGTTTCGCTCACCAAGATTTTCCTCCACATTTGGGGACGATGGTATGCAACCCGCGCGACCAAACGTCTGCAAATGTCCGTACGAAAACAGCTCTTTCAACATGCGATTCGTCTTCCGCTCGCGCGTGTTTATGAAATGAAATCCGGTGGCATGGCGAGCCTGCTGCGTCAAGATGCTGGCAGCATTGGCGATCTGATTTTCGGTCTGATCTACAACCCCTGGCGCGCGGTTGTCCAACTCACTGGCAGTCTGTTAATTCTGGTGCTTGTTGACTGGCGCCTCCTGCTGGGTGCTTTGTTGCTACTTCCGGCAGTTTTCTTTAGTCATCGGACATGGATTACAGAGATTCGCCCACGGTTTCGAGATGTCCGTGAACGACGACAAGGCATCGACAGTTTGACGACGGAAACATTCGCCGGAATTCGTATCGTTCGCGCGTTCAGTCGACAACGAACAGAAACGCGTCGGATCGTGAGTGATCACCACTTAATGGGGCGGCAGGAACTTTACGTCTGGTGGTGGATGCGCACCATTGAAGTTCTTTGGGCGGTCGCGATTCCCCTTGCTTCCGCTGGATTGATGCTTTACGGAGGTCATCAAGTTCTTCAGGGAACCTTGAGCATCGGAGATTTGATGATGTTTGTCGTGTTCTTGCTCATGCTACTGGAACCGCTGGCGATTTTGGCGGAAAGCGCAGCGACACTACAGAATAATCTCTCTGCGCTTGACCGAGTGTTGGACATTCTGGATGAGCAACGAGAGATGCAACCGGGGGAACGAGCGATCAAGCTCGATCAGCAAAATGTGCTGGGACGCGTGACGTTCAAGCAGGTCGATTTCCAGTACGACACGTCAGCAAGCTGGTCGTTGAGCGGTATTGAAATTGACGTCAAACCGGGCGAAATGATCGCGCTGGTCGGACCGAGCGGGGCTGGGAAATCCACTTTGTGTAATCTCGTCGCTCGGTTCTATGATCCTGACTGTGGAGAAATTTTTCTGGACGGCACGAACCTTCGCGACATTGAGGTTGAAAGCTATCGAGCTTTGCTTGGAATCGTCGAACAGGATGTCTTTCTCTTTGATGGCTCCGTTGCCGAAAACATTGCCTATTCAAAGCATGATGCATCAGAAAACGACATTCTGGAAGCTGCGAAAATTGCGAACGCTCATCAGTTTATTCAAGAACTTCCTGACGGCTACGAGACGATTATCGGCGAACGCGGTGTTAAGTTGAGCGGCGGACAACGTCAACGTCTGGCAATCGCTCGTGCGGTCCTCGCAAACCCGCGCATTCTGATTCTCGACGAAGCGACCAGTAATCTCGACACCGAAAGCGAACGCCTCATTCAGGAAAGCTTGCGCGAACTCCTCAAGGGGAGAACGTCATTTGTGATTGCTCATCGTCTCAGTACCATTCGCGACGCCGACAGGATTTTGGTCCTCGAAAACGGTCGCATTATTGAATCCGGGACACATGAAGAACTTCTTCACAACCACGGTCGTTACAGTGAGATGGTCGCCTTGCAAACTGCGCAAACACGTGAGGGATTGTCGGTCTAAGCAAACTTGAAGAGAGTTCTTCATCGACTTCAGGAATCTGGCGATCTTTTTTACTTTTCCTTGAACGATTTATAATCATCAAGCACTTGTCTTAATGATTTGAAACGCAAAGTCGCGGAGACACCAAGTCGCAAAGAAGCATTGAAATCCTGTGGCACTACTTGAAGAACCACTACCGGAGCAATCGCACCAACTCAAATTACGAAGAGATCGAAGAAGCCATCATGGGTGCCCGAAGGCAGGCTGTTCTCAATGAAGACCTCATGAAAACCATCTACGCCGCCCCGACACCTAAATCGCTCATTCAGTTTGAAATCCGTTTCAGAAGTGCTTCCATCGTGGAAGATTTTTGTCAATTAAGCCACTCGCCGAACATTCCTTAACCCATCAATTCGGGGATTGGCTCTCCTTTGTCGACTAGGCGAGTTGGGCGACCGTTGAAGTCTTTGATGAAGATACTCGACGAATCGATCCCGAGGTGATGGTAAATCGTTGCCAGGAAATCTCCCGGCGTGCAGATTCGTTCGATCGAGTCTTCTCCGCGCTTGTCAGTCGCACCGATGACGCGGCCTGTTTCGATGCCTCCTCCTGCCCAAATATTGGAGAACGCTCGCGGCCAGTGATCGCGACCTGGTTGCCGTGTGCCAGAAGGAGCGCTTGCGTTTCCTGCACCGGTACTTGGTTGGTGGCTGATTTTGGGAGTTCTTCCAAATTCTCCTGTCACCACAACCAGCACACGTTTGTCGAGACCGCGATCATAGATGTCTTCAATCAGTGCCGACACAGCTTGGTCGTATGCTTGTGCACGGAACCGCAACGCATCGAAAACATGATGATTCACCGCATGGTCATCCCAGTTGTTAACACGACCACAAAGCGGTCCGCTGAGACTGCTCGTCAAAACTTCAACACCTGCTTCGACTAATCGACGAGCGAGCAAAAGTTGCTGGCCCCAGGAATTACGCCCGTAGCGGTCGCGAGTGGCGTCGTCTTCTTTGCTCAGATCGAACGCTTCTTTCGTTTTCGGGTTCGTAAGCAAGGTCATTGCTTGTGTTTCAAACTCATCGAGTGCTTGCAACTCCCCTGCTTGATCGAAGGCACGCTCCAGCGTATCCAGATTCTGTCTGAGTGAAGAACGACGGCTGAGATGCTTCACTTCAGAGACATTCGCCAGACCGATATTCGGGACAACAAAGTTTGGTGCGTTCGGGTCACCTGTCACAGAAAACGGTGAATATGCGTCTCCCAGATATGCCGGGCCGAGATAAGAACCAGGGCCTTTGACGCCAACGTATCTCGGTAGCGGATTCGTTCGCGGTCCTTGTTGAGACCGAAGGTAATTGACAACCGTCATCCAGTCCGGAAGCTTCGGTTTTGGCTTGTCGCGCGTGTCCGCATCACCAGAAAACATCTGCATCGACCCGGCAGGGTGCCCGCCTGCCGTTTGTCGCATCGATCTGAGAACGGTGAACTTGTCCGCGATTTTCGCCTGCATGGGAAGCAGTTCGGTAAACTGCAAGCCAGGGACTTTGGTCGAAATGAGATCGAACGGTCCGCGGTATTCCGTCCCTGCATTCGGTTTCGGATCGTAGGTGTCGATGTGTGAACACCCGCCTGGCTTCCAGACCATAATGACGGCTGTCTTTTCTCCATCTTTTTGCGCGGCACTTGCTGCACGCAGACGCAAGACGCCTGGCAGGCTTAAAGAGGCGAAGCCAGCGAGTCCCATTTTCATGAACCCGCGGCGTGACGCCGGGCCTGTGCAAATATTGTTGTTTGATGCATTGAAAGGATGAGTCATTTCTTTTCTGCCTCCTTCGCAGGCTGAACGAGAATCGTGATAGGTGTGGAGACCACGATGTCGACAATGTCTTTGGGTTTCGCTTTTGCGGTCGCGTTTTTAACTTGTTTTTCAGCGGTCTTCACCGCGGCTTCTGCAGCTTTTTGTTTTGTAGCGGCACTCTTCACTGCTTTTTCAATTTCCGGTTTCTGCTCGTCGGTTGCAGTCTTCGCAGATTCAGTCAGTGTTTTTGTTTCTGCGGTCAGATCTGTCGCTGCTTGTTGAGCCTGTTTCAGAAGCGCTTCGGCGACTGCAACGGCCTCTGGGTGATATCGATAGTTCGCAACCGCACTGCCATAGAAAGCGATCAAATACTCACCCGGTGGTGTCTTAAGCTTCGCAAGATCGAGAACCGCTTCGGAGGTATCGGCATCGAGTGGGGCATCAAAGGCAGGTGTTTTATCAAACCCATCGCCCATGGTTTTTAAGCTCATCTTTGTGCCGGAAAATTCACTGCGACGAGTCAAAGCGAGCGGGATAGTCAGTTTCTCTCCGGCGACAACTTCGAAGACTTTTTTCTCCGCTGTCGCAATTGTAATTGGGGCGAGTTCAGAACCGCAGACAGAAACCGGAACGTCCGTCAACAGTCGAGGGCTTGGGATTTCGCTCCACGCATTCGCAACCGGCCAGGACATTGATGCTAACCGTACAGGGCGAGTGATTGTTTCTTCGCCAATGAGAGCACGTCCGAAGAACGTTGCGCTCGTCAATCCTCGCGGTGCATTTTGCTCTGCGGTCAGCAACATCATTCCCCGCGTTTTCCCTTTCGGGATTTTCAATCCGTTGGAGGTGACACCATCTGGAAGTCCTTCCATGAAGAGTTCTATCTCGCCAGTGAAACCATCCCGGCGAACGACAACAACTTCAATGAGCATTGAAGAACCGCCACGCAATGTAATCGGTTTGGAAAGTGCATTCCGGTCGCCATTGCGAAGATTCATGTGCAGTGCCCAGCCAACAAGAGCAAAGTCAGGAGCCGCTTTGCGGACGATCAGGCGATAAACATTTCGCGGGTCGTTTCGCGTCCCTCCGAAGAGGTCCGAAATCTGCAAACGGTGCACACCATCTTCTTTGATTTCAACCTTGCCGAGTATGTCTGAAGACCCGGCGTTGTATGGAGGGCCATCGTAAGAATAACCATTGCTGGAAACTTTAATCGGACTGGCGATGTCGCTCAGTTCGACGAGGTCAGTTAGTTTTTCGTTCTCTCCTTCGCCTGTCACATGCTGCACAACGATGGAAGGATCAGTCGGTCGTCCAAGCCGCTCCGAAGCGACCTCAACCCACCAGACTTCACCTTTCTTGGCTGTAAACTCGAAGACATCCACATCGGCGGCAGG
>DAOUPA010000721.1 GCA_030626405.1 Planctomicrobium sp. | reverse complement strand
GGGCCAGCCGATGGTTCGAAACGAAAGGGGCGAGCGAGTTGGCCTTGGCTTCTTCGGCCCGTCTCGAAACCAAGGTCGGGTGAGTTCGCCAAAGATACTGGCGGAAGTTCGGGACGATGGCACGTTCCGCATGCGTGCAGCTGCGGGCGACAATTTTCCATACTTCTGCAACATTCGCGGCAGTCGCATGGCCTGGAACACGATGAAGAAGCCTCCGGTTGTTGTGAAGGAGGGAGCGGAGACTGAGATGATTCTCGAGTTCACTCCAGAGATGACCCCCGAGGAGAAAATCGCCGAGGGAAGACAGATCCGCGATGGTCTCCCCAAGGCCACCGACGAACGTGTCGCAGCAATCATCGACGAGTTCCGCAAACTCAATCACACTGTCGACAAGGCCGACATTTGGTGTCCACTGGTGCAGGAACTCACGATCATAGGCCGCGACGCCGTCCCCGCGTTGTGCAATGAGTTCGATCAAACGAAAGAACGCCGAATGATGCAGCGGCTTGCGTACACGCTGCGAGTCATCAACGACCCCCGCGCGGTGCCGACTCTGATTCGTTGCTTGCCGAAGACGTTCATGACATCGAGTTCGGACTACGGACTGATCGTCCACGATCCCGATCTCATGGAGTTTATGCAGGCGAACAGCAAGAAGGGGCCCGAGCGCGGAGGGCACTTCAGCTTTGGGCAGGTTCAGAAAGAGACGTATGCGGCACTCAAGAAGCTCACAAAGCACGAAAGAAACGATCGCGGAATGCTCAGCATGAGACGGACGGACGATCGACGCAGTAACGCAACGAAGGAACAGCACTACCACAGCGTCGCGAAGGAGTGGATGACGTGGTGGGAAGCAAACTGGAAGAACTTCAATGTCGATGTCGAGTACCGTCATGTCAATCTGCCGACGTATACGCCACCCGCCCTCGGATCGCTCGCAAAAGGTCGTGAGTTGCCGCAGGGATCGAAGGTTTCCGGGGGACTGATTGGGATGGTTCTGTCACCCGTCGGTGATGCCGATCGAGGAGCGTCCTTCTTCTTCGATCTCGACACTGGACGTTCTTTTAAGTGGCCAGAGCAACTGCCTCCCGACGAATCGCCGACAACAATTGAGCTGGCGAAGAAGTGGGGAACTGAAAACGGTGCTGACTTGATGTGCGTCAAGAGAACCACTGAAGACGGGAAGTCTCATTACGAGCTCATTGGTCTGGGGCTCCAGTTGTGGCAGATTCACTCGCTGGACGCCGAGAACTTCAAGCAACGAATCGCCGACGGGATTTTGCCGGAGGGACGCAAGGCCGTAGACGCTCTTTTACACTTTGACCCGCAATCGAAGAAGTACATCCACAAACGCGGTATCAGCTTCGTCTATGTGACCGCTGGCGAGAGTCTGGGCATGATCACAATCAGTGACTTTATTACGCAGGTCCGCGATCTGACAGGGACGTTTTCCGGTATGGAACCCGGCGGAGTGGGTTTCCATCGCGGAGTAAAATTCAACTACCACCCTGTTGCTCGATAAGCGGGAGAGTCGTTGCCGTTGGATGGAGATGAGCGTTTAATTGGGACCCGGGTGCGCGTCGAATTTGGAGACACTTAGTTGAGGCACTTCGCGGGACATTGGCAATAGAACGCACCCCCTGAAACGCATTCGGTGATCGCAAACCGGGCGGAATTACTGGAGGGATTCGGACTGGCAAATTTCCTGCCCGGTCGATGTGACCGGTGCATTTGCGAAAGGACCAATTCTGCCTTCCCCTCAACACCAAGATGCGCGACACGGAATGTCACGAAGTCGTTTTGACCACGCATCACGATTGAAAGTCGGCTGTTGCATGAATCATTTTGACTCGCCATTTGGGCGTGTTGGCCAAAAACAGCAGGACACGAAGGTATGATTCAATTCTGAAAACCGGACGCACGGTGAAAATTAAAAAACGGTGGTTTTCTCGCTGTGTTATCAAACGGTTGAGTTGATGAGAATCTCGTCGATAGCAAATCGGCAGACAAGATTCCTGATGTTCGATCGCAGCCAGAATATGCATGACATACCTGGGGCACTCACAGCCAGGATACGCCGAGCATCATCATTAAGAACGCCCGGTCGTTGAAGACCGGGCGTTCTTGTTCATTAAGCGTTTCTCGCATTGCCGCACGTTACAAATGTGCGGCTCAACGCAAATGCTTATGGAGCCGCGATGTTGCCATTGTCTACCAAACACCGGTACCGTTATAAGGGGGAAGGTCAGTTCAAATAACCTTTATCTGGGTCATGTTTTTGTGCCCAAATCATGCCGTGGTCTGCGGGGGGGAACGCTGCCTGCTAATGAGTTTACTCTGATGAATGCACGCCAACTACCCAAGCAAAGCACCGAAGCAGAAGTTCGTGGAAAAGTCGCGAGTTGGAGGTGGTGGTGGTTTTGGCATTTGCCATTATTGGCAGGTATGGTCAACGCACTTTCGACCGTATGCCCTGGGCTTAATGAGTATGGCGGAATAGCCGGAT
>DAOUPA010000034.1 GCA_030626405.1 Planctomicrobium sp. | reverse complement strand
TTTGAACTCCCGTTCCCTCTCCTTGCTGACGAAGATCATTCTATCGCAGAAAAATACGGTGTCTGGGTCGAGAAAAAGAACTACGGAAAAACGTACATGGGAATCCAGCGAGCGACTTTCCTCATCGGCAAGCAGGGGAAGATCGTTGCTGCCTGGCCGAAGGTGAAAGTCAAAGGACACGTCGACGAAGTTCGCAACGCCCTCGCGGACCTTTCATAGCCAAAGCAGCACCTCGCGGTCAGCGCACACTCAGCCTGGAGTGTGACAAGGCGCTACACATCCCCTTTCAGTTCATTCAACTGACGGCGAATTTCGCGAATGAGCTTGAGTTGCATCACCTGGAGCTGCTCCAAACCTTCAATATCCGATTGGACTTGTTGGACAGCATCGCGATGTTGCGATTCTTGCAGAATCGCAGAAGGAGATTTCTTCAAAGTTTGATTAAGCATCGGTTTTCTAAAACTGCCCATATGCCACGCCCCGACCAAGATAAATTTGGTAAGAGAAGCGCTCTCTCACTCAAGCTTGCCGATCCGTATCATTTCGTTGCGATCAATAACACCACATTATAGACAATTTGTTTTTCAGGCAAGCATTTATTCCCCTGAGAGCCTTACCACAAACAGATTCTTATGTGTTGTGCAGTCAGCAGGGTGTTGAAGGTACACGAAAGAATTAACAATTTCGCTGCGGAACCGAGACAAAGCGGTTTCAAATCGATGCACTATGAATCACATGCATCAGCACTGATGTTCAGCGAGAGCTGGTCAAAACTTCTCCGACGAATTCCGTATCTGGAATCGTCCCAAGAAGATAGGTGTTTCGACCATCCTCGATTTGTACGGTGAGAGTTTTCGAAACACCAGAAGCTGCTCCGCCAATCATTGGGTTCAGTTCCAGCTCGTGTGGGCCTGCCGGAAGTTCAACTCGCAAGACTTGAATCTGGTCAGGCAGAAGCCCCCACCCACGGGTGTCGGCATTTTCGGTTGCTTCCCAGGCGATGCCAGCGAGAGTTAATGCAAGGTCTGCTCCAGGTGAAGATTCCGCGCCGACTTTATCTTTCACGGCATACATTGCGGCTTTTTTGAGGGTCCGTCGTACAACTGCTCGAGCGAGGACATCTGGGAAATTTGCTTCCGACTGCTGAACGGCAAACTGGCTCACATCTGTAATGGTCGCCGTCGTCCCAAGTTCTTCACCATCAACAAGAACGCTTACGCTTGAAATGAGAGACCGCCCCGGTAGCACGATGGGAACCTTCACGGGAGCAATAGTCGGTGTCAGTTCCTGTTTGAGGACTTCGCTGAGAATACGGTCGACAATCAGCATCGCGACCTGAGTGGGAACCTCAGCAGCTTCCACTTTCGTTGGTCCACGCCCAACCATACAGAAGAGGTAAAGCACACCGTTCCCAGAATCAGAGTGTCGACCATGCCGCGCACGTTCAAGGTCGAGTTTGCCATCGCGGAATTCGGTTTCCCAACTGACGACCTTGAGTCGAGAACGTTCAATATCGTCATAGTCAGTGTGCCGTTCTTCCAGCATCGCCGCATGAATGTACGGACCAAGTGCGACTCGCTTGAAGTCAAACTGTGAGTTTTCCTCTCTGCGATCTCGTTCAATCCGAGCGATGATTTCATTTTGCTTTTCGTCGACTTGCAACGCATAGGCAGTTGCGTCTTCGCCGCCGTTCATCAGATTCGTGATCGCTAGAAACGTGCGAATGAGAACTTTCTCGTAATCATCACCAGACCAGGAAATGCTTTGGTCATCTTTCACCATCGCCAGAATTTGTTCGCGGGCATCTTTTTGTTCAAGATAGTCCAAGCGGTCACGGACTTCACGAAGTGTCTGCTCGGCTTTTTCTGGATTTCCAGAAGTCAATTCAACAATCGCGCGATCAAGTTTTAAGGCATCGGCTTCCTGCTTCTCTTTGACAATCAACTCGTCGATGGTCTTCGAAGCTTTCTCAACATGACCTGAGTAGTAGTCGTTGCGGATGCTCGCCAATCGGTGAGCATGAGTTGAACAGCCCGAGAGTGCGAACATGAACAGGCAACAAACGACGACAGAAAATCGGTTCGTCAAAGTTTCAGCCAGTAATGTTGTGCGATTCGACATTAAAGTAACGCAGGGCAGGCTCTCGCCTGCCTTCCTGATCAACATGCCCACGACGTTGGCTGCAGGGAGGACTCTGCCCTACAAATGAATTGCATCCAACGACGGAGATGAGAGTGAGAGGCGAAGCTCAATTTCAAACAGACTCTCGGTCACTACCTCAGAGAGTTCCTGTACATTTTTCGAAGCGTGGCAGATTCCTTGGTGAACTCACCTGTGTTGATATCGACCATTTCAAACGTCAACAGATAGTCGCGCTGGTATTTCTTGTTATCGCGAGTCGTCCCGGAAGTAATCTTCGCAAACAACAAGTAGTCGAACGGTTGATTCATCTTCTGCATCGCTTGCATGAAAATCTGTTGGTTGTTTGGGATGAAAAGATCATCAGGACGCAACCGAGCTTCACGAAGTCCAGCTTCAACATAGCGACGGCTGATCGAACCATAGAGATCCGACTGTGAAAGACGTGTGTCGATGTGTTCGTAAATCTGTTCCTTGAAGTCACCGATTTCTTCAGCACTACGGTTCTCGACTCCAACGAAGCAAATCCTCTTCTTTCCGGTCGGTATTCCCTGAGCAGAGGCTTGCTGAATTTCTTGAATCTGTCGCCCCATGAGACGCCCGACTGCTTCATCAATGAGCGGTTTCCAAGTTTCTGCACCAGCCTCATGGCTGGCCACAGCGTCGGCATCGGCGTCGGTAAGAACCGTTGCCTTTTGAGTTCCGCGGCATCCAAACACCGAAGCAGAACAGGCAACAACAGAGGTTGTCAGAAAATCACGCCGATCCATGGCAATTCCGAGCTGATAAAGATTTGAATTAGGTCACACTCAGTTATCGAACCGAGGATGCTAAAACCTTATCAAAATGCAGCACAGTTCAGATTGATTTGAAACGCAGCAGTACCGCACAGTCGGCACAATCTGCCGGAAATCGAAGTGATTGACGCTTTGGGCAAGAGAGAGAAGCTGAATTGGCCGTACGTTTGAAATGTACAGCTAAAGTGTGTGGTATCAGCGCCGGTTCTTCAGGATCAGCAATGCCTTTTGACGATCAAGGTTCTTTGAATCAAGACGCTTCTTCACAACTCTCTTTTTAGCGATTCGAGAGGAGCCGCTGCCGCTCTTCAAAATGTATTGGACTCGCGGATCTGAACTCAACACGTTCTCGCTTGGTGAGGAGAAGTATTGAGCAAACCGTCGTTGACCTTCCAGTAATACCAGACGGTCCATCAATTCAAAATCGTGGATGTAGACAGATGTTTCTGCGTATGAAGTCGAAACGGCGTTGCCGAATGCCGTTCCATAAGGCAGCGGACCATAAGTTGGCACCGACGTCGCAGAATTTGAAACTCCGCCAAGAAATGCCGAACCTCGGTCAGGCACGACGACAGTTGTATCAACACTGAACTGCTGCACGACCGGTTGCTGAATTTGAACATTCTGGGCATGGGCAACGGATGTCAGTCCCAGAGAGAGTATCGCGACCAGATGGAATCGTGGCATCATCGCTTGCCTGTTGAAGTTGTGACGAAATTTAGTTTCACTAGAAAACAACTTTTAGTCCAGTCGTAATGCAACAGGTTTGGGAGAGAAATCATCTTTGTTCTCCGTCCACCACCCGACCCACCAGTTGACTCCATCTGTCAGTTGCAGTCCCGAAAGATCTGCTAGTGCGTACCGACAATTTTCTTGGAGGCTTCCTCTCAGGCAATGAACATGTTGTCCTCGGGAAACACTCCCGCCATTCCCGAAGTCATTCGGAGTTGCTTTTTCCATTAACCATTCAACACCTTCAGCTTCTCCCAACTCTGCAAGGGCAACGGCAGCGTGATATTTTGCGTCACGCCAACTTCCACCTTGATTGTCAGGCCACTTCCCTTTTTCGAGTTGAGGTTTAGCTCTCGGCGCTTGCTGAGGAACTATTGCGAAAGGATCCGCAGTCGACTCTGGGTTCCGCAGCACGTCAAGAAGAAAGGACTTTCCCTGAGGGTGATGAGCTGCTCGGACTGCGAGAACGAATGTATCGATGTCGCCGCTGCCTGAGTTTCGCCCTCGGTCGATCAGTCGTGCAAGCAATTTTGATTCTGCGTAAAGCGTTTTGGGATCACTAGGCATCACGGCGGCTTGTGGGGGAGCATTGGGAGTTCGTTGTCTGTATTCATAATTCCATCGCCACCCTCCCTCTGTCGCAAGTATTTTCCGGATGACTTTGAGCAAGTTGTTTCGAACCGTTTGCGCGTTTTTCGATTCACAACTTTTCTCAAATTCTTCTTGGAGAGTCTCCATGAACTTCGGGCTACAACCGCCTTGACTTGCGACAAGCTCAATAGCGGCATTGACAGTTCGTGTGGAGATTTTCCCATTGACCATGACGTATCTCCGAAACAGCCAGTCAGTGACGAAGTCTGCTGAATTGGCGGAATCCGGACTGACACTCCGCAGAGCCAGGATTGATTCTCGCGTTGTGTGAACCGGAGGACTCTGAGCCTGAATCAGAGGTGCAAATCCAAACGAAAACACCAGAAACATAAGAGTACACTTCATAATCGAATTCTCCGTCTGTCCATGCTGGTAAAACACTTTCTCGCCACGCTTCAACCATGATACTCAGGCAGCACCCAAGTGTCTGCATTAATTATTACGAATACCTATTGGTCAATACGCTGTGCTGGGAAATCACAGAGGTGGGTGTCTTTACTCCTTATCGCTGCTTCCAACCTGCTTGTATTCGTTGACGACTTTTCCATGCACATCGTGATGTCGAAATGCGATGGTAGGCGTATCACTCTCGTGGAAGACGTTTACAGTTAAAAAACCGCCTTTGACTCGGTGGAATGGCTGGACTTCAAAGTCGCGTCCTGGTGTTCCGCCAGCGTGTTTGTCGCTCGCTGGACCGCAGGAAAATTCGCGAAGTTTGGATTTCGGATCAATAGAAAAATACTGCCAATGGCGGTCTCCGCAACAGACGAACAAGTTGTCGAGTTTGTTCTCTGCTGTCCAGTTGCGGAATAGATTTCCTTCGTGTTGAAACACTTCGTTGGCGTGGTTGTCTTTCTTGCCGCCTCGGTCCGGCCCAACAATTGGCGTAGGACTGATGAGGACTTTGAAATCGGCGTCGCTTTCGAGAATCGATTTCATCAGCCATTCACGTTGCTTCTTTCCCCAGATCGATTTGTCTGGACCATCTGGCATGTTGTTAGGTGAGCGATACAGACGCCCTTCAACCATCCAGATTTGAAGTCCTTTCCCGTAACGAATCGTCCGATTGGTCGGTTCCGTACCGAGCGGAACCTGTTCTCGAAATGTCCCGAAGCCTTCCTCAAAGGTCAGCGGCAACATGAACTTCGGTTTCATGGTCGGCCAGCAATCGTTACTCAAAGCATCGTGGTCATCGACTTCCCAATAACCTGGAATTGTTTTGTGAAACTCGATATGCCGAGGCAATGAGTACATGCGATGCCAGTGATACCGGGCGAGTTCGAGCGTCGTCGCGCGGGGCGATTCGTTGTCGTAGTAAACCGTATCGCCAGTCGGTACCAGAAAATTGACGCCGACTTTTTTCATCGCTGGATAGATATGGAAGCCATCCTTGTGATCGAGGTCTTTGTACATCTGACCGGTCACGACGGCGAAAGAGACGTCCTGCCATTTGTCTTCGACGGTCGGCGTTGAAAATGATCCGGTGGCGAGTGCAGAAATTTCGGCGTTTGCATCATCTTTCGCCTCGACCCTGAGAAAGTATTTCGTATTTGGTTTCAGATTGGTCAATTCAAATTGATGAATAAAATCGCCTTCCGCCCCGACGTTCACAAATTCCGTAGAACTCGCAGGAGCGAGACTTTCTTTTTTCGACCAGAGAAGTCGAACCAGCCCAGCCGCGCCGGTGATCTCACCTTCTCGATCTGCAACCGGAATCTGTACCGATCCAGATTTGGAATCCCTTGATCGGCGGAGAGGCGCTGCCTTCACACCATCCCAGTTACGCTCTTTCGTTTTCGTGATTCGCGTCCAGACCACGGCTGAGTTTTGACGAACTTCTCCAACGCGCAAGCCCATCCCAAGTTCTGCTGCTTGGACCTCAACAGACTGCGACGACGACAGCAGGCTCGCCATCAGCAGAGCAACACTTCGAATTCTCGCCATTACTCACCTCACTACCCATAGGAACACGTTGATGACAAACACTTTACGAAATCTTGAAGAGCCTGTGAATGGATACGATACAGATCATCTGTCCGGTTCACTTTCCCATCTCTGGAACTGGAAACACCTTTTTCGCATTACTTATTGTCAAAAATGTTTCAACAGTTATACTTCGAACGAGTGAACGGTATTCCAAATACGTGAGAAACAATGTCACGCGACCAGTCGGATCATGAATTCCTCAGCGTTTTGCAGCGACAATCGCCTGCGACCGTACAGGTGTTGTGTGATGCCATTGGAGTGACGGCAACGGCTGTTCGGCAAAAATTGATGCGATTTCAAGCCGAAGGGCTTGTCGCTCGTGAGGTGACCCGGCAAGAACGAGGCCGTCCTTGCCACACGTATCACCTGACTGCATCAGGAGTTAAGGAACTCGGAGACGACCACGCAGAGATCGCCGCGATCTTGTGGCGACAGATTATGTCGATCAAGCAACCCGAGGTTCGGCAGTCTGTTTTGAGTGGAGTGAAGAACGCCTTGGTCGAGCGATTTGGTGATTGTAGCGACGGAGCCAGCCTCGCCAGTCGGTTGCAGATGTTGACCACCAAAATGGCGGAGCAGGGATTCGACCTGGAATTCGAGCCTGGAGTTGAGTCTTCAGATTTACCAATTCTGCGGGAGTATAACTGTCCGTATCACGAATTGGCGGAGGAAGATTCATCAATTTGTGACCTTGAACAGTCGGTATTTTCGGAACTTTTGGGTGTTCCGGTCGAATTGTCAGCGTGCCGCTTAGACGGACATCAGTGTTGTGAGTTTCAAGTTGGGTGATGTTTCAGATTCATTGTTTCGCAGCAAAACGATACTTACTGCGATTTCACTTTCGAGAGTTTTTCGAGAAGAGTTGTTTTCGTCGCAAAGAGCCTCTACTAATGATGTTGGGTGAATACCACCCGCGTCTTGGAAAAGTCTCAACGAACAGGCAGGCGACCTGTTCCAAACTGAATTCATCGGGAAATCAAAGCAATGACATGGATTGAAGGTCGTTTCGAAGAAAACGTGATTACAACATCGCTGGAACAGGCGATGAGTTGGGCGAAGCAGTCCAGCATTTGGCCGATGACATTCGGCCTGGCATGCTGTGCAATTGAAATGATGGCAACCGGTGCCAGCCGTTACGACCTCGACCGTTTCGGTGCCGGGGCGTTTCGTGCCACGCCTCGTCAAGCAGACTTGATGATTGTCGCTGGCACGGTGACTCACAAAATGGCGAGTCGCGTTCGCCGACTTTACGAACAAATGCCGGATCCGAAATACGTGATCGCCATGGGTGCCTGCACCGTCGGTGGTGGTCCTTACTTCAAATATGGTTACCACGTTGTCAAAGGTGTTGATCTGGTTGTGCCAGTCGATGTTTATGTTCCAGGTTGTCCTCCACGACCGGAAGCACTCCTGGAAGGTGTCATGCGAATTCAAGATAAAATCCGCATGAAGAAAATCACTAAAGGCACGGATGAAATTCTGCCAGTCCCTCACCACACCGGTTACGTCAAAGAGCCAGAAATCGTTCTGGCGTAACTCCTAACCCCAACCCTAAATTCTGATCCCCAATGTCCAGTTTGCTGAAGATTGAAAACCTGCACGTTTCGGTTGGCGAAACAGAGATTCTCAAAGGCGTGGATCTTGAACTTCGTCAAGGTGAAGTCCATGCGTTGATGGGACCGAACGGTTCCGGCAAAAGCACACTCGCATATGCTCTTGTCGGGCATCCGAAATACGAGATCACGGAAGGCTCGATCACTATCGATGACAAGGACATCATCGAACTCGATCCCGCCCAGCGTGCTCGCTTGGGGATGTTTCTGGCCTTCCAGTATCCAGTCACGATTCCTGGCGTAAAGGTCGCTGACTTCCTGCGACATGCGATCAGCAACGTTCGTAATCCCGACCGTAAGGAAGGGGAAGAACTGATGCCGATGCGCGACTTCCGCAAGGAACTTCGCAGCACCATGCAGGAACTGAACATCGATGCCGAATTTGCTCGTCGTTATCTGAACGATGGCTTCTCTGGTGGTGAGAAGAAGCGAATGGAAATCCTGCAACTGGCAATGCTCAAGCCGAAGTTTGCGATCCTCGACGAAACAGATTCCGGTCTCGACAGCGACGCCGTTCGCGTGGTCAGTGAAGGCCTCAAGAAACTTTCCGGACCACACATGGGCGTGTTGATCATCACGCATCACGAACGCCTCCTCGAATACAACATCCCGCAATACACACACGTCATGCTGGCTGGAAGAATCGTCGAAACCGGCGATGCCGAACTCGCACAGGAACTTCACAACAACGGCTACGCCGGCATCCGGGAACGTCACCCGGAAGCCGCCGCTGAAGAAGAAGCCGCCAAAGAAACCACTACTGTCTGATCGCAAGTCAAGCAGTGCCTGACGAAATTCAGTCACGACATCATCGGCAGGGAGGATCCTGCCTCGCAAGTTACGGATTTTGAAATTCAGCAATCCCGACTTTCAATCGGAGAAAGCAAATCATGGCTACGACCGAAGCACTCAACACCAAAGTCCCTGAAAACGAAAACGCCGAAGTTTCCATTGGGGAATATCAATACGGCTTTCACGATCCGACCGACGAGTATTCATTCATGTCCCAAAAGGGATTGAATCGAGAGATCGTCGCTCAGATTTCTGAGATGAAAGGCGAGCCAGGCTGGATGCGGGACTTCCGCTTGAAGTCTTTCGAAATCTTTGAATCCAAACCAATGCCCACTTGGGGTGGCGACTTGTCCGGGATGGATTTTCAGGACATCTATTACTACGTGAAAGCGAGCGACAGGCAGGAGAAATCGTGGGATGACGTCCCTGACGACATTCGCAAAACGTACGACCGCCTCGGCATTCCAGAGGCGGAAAAGAAATACCTCGCTGGTGTGAAAGCTCAATACGAATCGGAAGTGGTGTACGGTTCCCTTCGTGAAGACTTGGCTGCACAGGGAGTCTTGTTCACCGATACCGACTCCGCGTTGAAGGACCATCCAGAACTCTTCAAAGAGTATTTCGGGACCATCATTCCGCCGAGTGATAACAAATTTGCAGCACTGAACTCTGCCGTTTGGTCAGGTGGCTCGTTTATTTATGTTCCACCAGGCGTGAATATCGACTTCCCGCTTCAGGCGTACTTCCGAATCAACACAGAGAACATGGGACAGTTCGAGCGGACGCTGATCATCGTCGATGAAGGTGCTAACGTGCATTACGTCGAAGGCTGTACAGCTCCGACTTACAGTTCCGACTCATTGCATTCGGCAGTTGTTGAAATCGCCGTGAAGCGAAACGGTCGTTGCCGCTACACGACAATTCAAAACTGGTCGAACAACGTCTACAACCTCGTCACTAAACGAGCGATGGTCTACGCCGATGGCTTGATGGAATGGATCGATGGCAACCTCGGTTCCAAGCTGACGATGAAATACCCTGCCATCTACCTGATGGAACCAGGTGCTCGCGGCGAGACGCTTTCCATTGCTTTCGCAAGTGAAGGACAGCATCAGGATGCCGGCGCGAAAATGGTTCACTGTGCTCCAAATACTTCGAGCCGTATCGTCTCGAAATCGATCAGTAAAGATGGTGGACGCAGCAGCTATCGCGGACTTGCAAAAGTTCAAAAAGGTGCCACGAACTGCAAAAGCAACGTCGTCTGCGATGCCCTCATCCTCGACCCTGAAAGCCGTAGCGATACGTACCCGTACATCGAGGTCGAAGAAGACGATGTGGCCATGGAACACGAAGCCTCCGTTTCCAAGATTGCCGAAGAACAACTGCTCTACCTGATGAGTCGCGGTCTGACCGAAGTGGAAGCCTCCGCCATGATCGTCACCGGATTCATCGAACCCCTCGTCAAAGAACTCCCGATGGAATACGCCGTCGAAATGAACCGCCTCATCGAACTCCAAATGGAAGGCAGCGTCGGATAGAACCAGAAGATTGATCACTCGGAACAGTCGATGAGTGTTGAACGCAAGACGAATCGGTCTCGTCAATAAACAGAAAAAGTCCCGCCAAGTTGGCGGGACTTTTTTCAATGTACGACGTCATTCTTTTCAAACCGTGGCGAGTTCCTGGTAGTTGAGTTTTGGTTTGTGCTTGCGGATGAAGCAGCTTTGCCAGGCGAGGAATTCTGCTGGTGTGGTTTGTGTTTGGAAAATGCGGACTTGAACACCGTCTCCGAACAAGGCAAGGTCATCGGATGATTTGAGGACCGAAGTGAGACGTTGTTGGAGGTTGAGTGTTTCTCCGGCGTAGAGCTTCTTCTTTCCTCCCTGTTGAAGAAGGTACACGCCTGGAGTTTCCGAAATGTCGTCGAGGTCAAGCTGCTCGACGGCGACCGCATTGCCGATCTTTCTTGGAGCGCTCAAGATCGCTCCTCTACTGCGAGCGACTTTCGCCTGCTTGCGAAGCTTGAGTGCCGCCCAGCGGTATTCGAGAGGGGATCGCCCTGATGCAAATCTACCGGCACGGCTGTCGAACTCTTTTGCCAGCAGCGGATCACAAAGAATCTCATCCAGACTCGTTGCCATTTCGTCGTCGAGCAGTGACTGTAGCGCGATCTCGCTGCCTTGCAGGCAGTCGTCGACATCACTCCACGTTAACTCTGTTTTTCTGGCAGTGTCGATGTGAGAAAGTTTGCCTGCCTTTCTCAGTCGAAACAGAAGCGTGTTCCAAGTTCGTGGATCACCTGCCAGCCCAAGTCGTTGGCAGCCATCAGAGAAGAGATCATTCAATTCAGAGTCGGCGACAATGCGGTCTGCCGAGAAACCATCGTGTGAGATTCGAAAGGCTTCAGCGACTCCGGTGAGTGTCATCTCAAGTTGAGCTTCGGCGAAACGTTCTTCGTGCTGCTGCTGATTAGTCCGGGCGACCATTCTCTTGGTCCGACCGCGGGACGGTTTCGTCTTCGGTGCACTTTTGGTTGGTTCTGGTGACCCATCAAGTCGGTCGCCGATGCGGATGTTTTCGAGGCGGTTGAGGCCGTAGGTGACGTAGTCTTCGGAGAGTTCAAAGCCGATGTGCTTGCGGTTCAGTTTCTTTGCAACTGCGAGTGTTGTGGCGCTTCCAGAGAAAGGGTCGAGGACGATGTCACGTTCATTAGAGCAAGAACGAATGATGCGCCCGAGGAGTTGTTCTGGCATCTGGCAACCGTGGAAGCCTTGGCGTTCTTTGAACGTGCCTGCGACTCGGGGGAAGTACCAGGTGTTTTCGTCCGCTTGAAAGCAGTTCGCGATGTCTTGTGGCCTGAGAGTGAAGGTTTGGTCGTTGTCTGGTTGTGGTTGAATCTCTTCCGGAGACCAGGTGCCATCGTCGGCAATGATTTCTCCGACAACATCTGCTGGGCGGATGAGCCAGGTGTCGTCCGGGAGTCTGCCTTTGGGGTTGGCGCGTTTGTCGTTGTAGACGAGTTCACGAGCCGATGGGATGCGGTTCTCTAAATCTTCCGAGCGAAAAGTAAACTCCTTCGAGTCTTTGACGAAGTAGAAGAGGTGAGCGTGTGAGCGTGTGAACTTGAATTTGCAGTTCACACCGAACGTGTAGTACCAGATCACCCAACTTCGAGTATGGAAGCCGATTTCCTGGCTGAGGATTTTTAGTTCGGCGGCGTACTCATCACCAATCGCGAGCCAGAAGGTTCCGTCCGGTTTCAGAATGCGATGGACACCAGAGATCCATTCACGGGACCATTCGAGGTATTTCTCACGACCCAGTTTGTCATTGTAGACATCGTACTCGAAGCCAATGTTAAACGGCGGATCGGCGAACGCGAGATCGACACTCTCGGCGGGAAGACTTTCCATCCCTGCAATGCAATCACCTTGATGGATCGTATTGAGTTTGTCGTCCATGGTCGTACGCCGTTACTGGGAGCAGGGGATGAATCCTTCGGGTAAGGATGGTAGCAAAAAAGAGCCCCCGTCACAGTAGTGACGGAGGCTCCGAATTTTCTCGACTGGCTTAGCACTGAATACAAAACCAGGGGAAAGAGGAATTCACTCTAGTTCAAGATCGCACCTGTTTTACCAACGAGGCTCTTGATCTTTGCAGCAGTCAAATCGCTGGCTTTCAGTTCTTCGTTGACTTTCACTTTGCCACCGACCCACATCATGACGGTCACGTCAGCATTCTTTGAAAGATTGTAAGAAGGTGGTCCAGTGATGCCATCGAAGGTTGTCAGTGGTGTTTTCGTAATCCCTTTAGATTTGGCAACGTTCTTCAACTTGCCTTCAACACCTTCAGGATTGTCGGAAAGAACCACAACGAACGCGGCCATTTTCTTGCCAGAATTGTCGCCAACAACTCCATCGATTTGCTTCACGAGAGAAGCAACATTGGCGTTCATTTCGCGAGCGAAGATGCTCACAACTGGCTTGTTGCCGTACTGGCAGCGATAGCAAAGTTTTGTTCCAGCAGATGGACCAGTCACGTCTTTAACATAAAACGCGCCGACGCCTTCGCCAACTTCAAGTCCACCAGCAATTGCCATTGTGGAAAGTGTCGCGACAGCGACGGTCAACATCAGAAGTTTCTTCATACCTAAGTTCTCCTTGAGAAATTGAAAGTGTTCCGAGCAGAAAATTGCCCCGCGCTTATATTTACTTCTACAGCGGACCGCGTCTGTGAGATATCCAACGATTTCAGATTGAGCGGTCAATGGCGTCGAGAAAGTTTCTCCTCTGGCAGCACGATTGTCATGCTAGAGGAATGCCATTCCATCAGTGGGCTTGGATTCTACGAAAGTGCTCCACGCCATTGCAACAGCTATTTGTGGAAACAGGTCATTTATGCGTCAGAATCTGAAGTCTCCGGTGGTGACCAATCACCCCATTGTTTGAGGTAATGCGCGAACGCCGGTTGTGTTTCCTGTCGCTCTTCCAGCCACGATTTGGTTCCGGCGACAAGTTCCTGCTCTTCTTCGAGAGAGAGTTTTCCGAGCAAGACACGAGAGCGGAGAAAAACGAAGTAAGTGTCCAACACGTCACAGCGGCAATAGTCGTTGATTTCCTTTGCATGACCAGTGTCGTACATATCCTGAACCTGCGAGCCGTCGACTCCGGACTTGCCTGGCTTTCCGATGAGATTCGCCAGCAGATTGAGTCCGCCAGTCACTCTTGTCGACCCAAAGTTGGAAAACAAGTCCATCATGTCGAGATGTGATGTACGATTGAATCGATTTCTCGATTGTTCGTACGCTGGGGCAGAGAGGTTGAACCAGTCAGGAATCGAGTATCCGTAGCGAAAAGCGGCATATTCCAAAACAGGAACGTCATAACCACGGCCATTGAAAGTCACCAAAGTAGGCCGTCCGTAATACCGCCAACCTGCCCAGAACCCCTTGGCGATTTCAGATGGACGGAACTCCGGTTCATCCAAGACGGAAAGATCGATCAATTTGAAATCAGACGAGACTTTCGCAACCGCAACAGAGATCGGAAGGACAAATGTCGGTGGAAGGACGTCTTTTCCAGTTTTTTCGATCAGTTCATCACGAAACTTGCGAAGGGCATCTGCTCCTGAGAGGTTCTCGGAAGCATACTTCACCTTGGAAATGAGATCTCCATCGCCAACCGCTTCTACATCAAAGATAAGAAAACTGACATCATTGTCTTCGTGAAACATCACTGCCCCTGCAATATAAAATACATTTTGAACATACACGCAAACCGTTACGCAAACGCATCTTGTGACAAGTCTTCTCGACAGGAATCATTCTAAGTCATCCGCCCTAGAAATTCACGTCAAAGAACGATAGCTTGCGCTGCACCGTGAACATCGCGACTGCAAGAACAGTTCCCCCACTTGGTGTGCCTCGGCTTGTTGATGGAATCAACTTCCTACCTTGGCGAAATCGCAATCTTGGATGAAAGCGATCTCGTCTCACTGGTCTGGATCACTCGAATGGCGAATTTGAATGAGCTTCGACAACGCTTTGAATCGAAGCCACGCTGTCGAATAGTTTCTCCTGATGTCTTTGTGAAAATGATGGTTTCCCATTCAACATTTGTCCGTGCGGACGAACCGAATGCAAACTTTCTGGGTCTGATAGACGAACAAACTGGAAATCGGATTTTTGTCAAAGGAGAGGAGATGGAACGAATTCGTGACGTGTCTCTTCAATTGAACTAGCATATGACATTCTCATTGCATGCCTGTAACAACGGGGCTTTGCCTCCTGAGCACCTCCTCCTCGCATAGCAGATCAGACTACTAGTGTTGCTTCAACTCTTAATTTTGGGGTTAAGGAAGTGAATGGGAGCGACAACGGAGCGGTATTCCAGACTCACAACCCCTATTTTTCAAGCCTGACAAGGCACTAACTCAAAGACTACCTGAACGCATCGAAATCGTTGAATCCGTAATCGTTGCCAAAGCTTACCAAGTGGTGTTAATCCTCTCAAATTTGACTTTGACGACTCGTTTGCGAAAAATCTCTCAAAATCGATCTACACATTCCACATGGAACGTGTTCTAATCAAGTTCTCGCTTGGAAATTGGTGGATTTGCGGACCTCCTCCGCAAAGATGGCACCCAGCCATCCTTAAGCCAATTGAATGGATTCGACGACTGGTATGACTGGTTGCTCCCAATGGTGCGAGAATAGTTGCCAACACGGCACATTCCAATACACCAAACTGGTCGGTTCACACTGCCCAATATCCATCATCCTGACCGTATCAAGTTCCAGAATTGGCAGACTTTCGAAAATTCGGACACAAGCCTTTTAACTAGTCTCCGAATTTGATGGTCCGTTTTCAAATCGAGATGTGACTACCACCAAAAAGTTTCCCTGAGTAGCAACTCAGATGGGACTCAGTATCGTGATGATCGCAAGTGTGATGGTAGATCCGTTTTGTTGTCACAAATCCTCATCAACAACCTGACATAGACATCGTAAAAAACTCACCTCCCAGGCAACACGATTCGGCTTGACGCCCGAAGGCTTGTTTCTGGAAAAGTGGGGAATTGTTTGTCTCCCCAAACCCTCCAAAAGTCGAGCCATTCAATGGAATCCACCGCAAAATTCATTCGCTTGCTTCCATCCACTGATTTGCCACGGTATTCCCATGTACCGGGGTCTGGAACTCCACACCCATATCGTGACCCACGCGGACATAGTTATAACCGGCGCCCGCAACCCCCCAAAGGTTTGAAGGAACCTCAGTGGTCCGAAAACCGTAGCTATTTGATTGGACTTGATTATTTTAATCTTGGGTTCTATTGGGAAGCTCACGATGAATGGGAACGACTCATGCGAGCGACCGGTGTCGACTCGATGTGCGGTTTGTTTCTCAAAGGCTTAGTCAAAATGGCGGCAGCCGGCATCAAGGTTCGCGAAGAGAGTATCCACGGCGTCCGCCGACATGCCGCTTCTGCTGGTGAAGTCTTCGCGGATGTTGCCGCTGAATCCGATCGAGATCGATACTGTGGTCTCGATTTCACGATTTTACAGTTCGCTGCAGACCGTGCCGCCCAACTCGCCTATCCGACCGAACTCGAATCCGGTCGCCCGTTACGCGTGTTCCCGTTCCTGTTGATCCCAGAACCAATTCCTCTTCTGTGATCCAAAACTGAATTGACTGCTTCTGAAATGTGAGATGCCAGATGGCTCGTCAGCCGCTTGACCGAGAGGAGTATATCGAACAAGCGTACTTCTTCCGTGTCTATCGGGAACGGTTGGAAGATGGCACGCCGTCGCAGGAAATTTTAGCTGGGTTAAAAGAGGAAGTTCTCGCCACAACGAAACTGCCGATGGCGATTGATTTTCTCATCGGGGAAATCCAGTTGAATGGTCGCATCGGGGCTGGCATGGAAAGATTGTCGCACTACTTTCTTCCATTTCAAACGTTCATCATCCAAAAAGCAGAAGAGGATTACTCCCGTTTCGATTTTCGAATTGCCTTGAAAATTCTCGAGGGCGAAGCACTCTTTCGAAGCTCTGAGGATGTCGATCAAGCGGCACTTTTCATTTATCAATTTGAGTGCCTCGCTCGAAACCGTTTAGGCTATGACCATGGCATCCTCGCAATTTCAGAGGATACAGCCTATTCGGAGCCGTGGCAGAAGTGGATCAACAAAATTCGCTTTGATCTCGGCACAGTCGACTTTGCAGACTTGGTCTACGCGCGCTCGGAGCAATACGTTTTCGATCTTCAGCAACAACGCAAAGAGCCTGCTTTTCAACCCTCACTTGAGGTTCTGTTCGCCAGTCACGCTGGTCGAATCGCTCGAGCCAGTAGTGGCAAAGATCCCCTTTACTTGTTTGCAGCACTGCAGCGACAGCTCGGTTATCCTGAAGTTCCTCAAATCAAGAGGTCCGAGAAGAAACAACTCAATCCGGCACTGGAAGCTCGGATTCATCGCCTGGAATCAAGACTGGCCTTGCTGGAACAGGAAAATCAGGGAGGCATCGACCTCTCCTCATTTTATAACCAAGACAGCAAATTCGAAGATGATCCAAAAACATTTGATCCATAAATATCGCTTGGCGTAAACGGTCAATCATCAAGTGAAATGTCTCAGAAAATCATGATTCACAGCATATTTCAGGTCGTTCTTCGCCGACAATCACATTGTGACCGTTGATCGAACTGACTTGCTTCCTAAAATGAGTTGTCACATTAATTACAATACGAGTTGAGATTGAGACGACATGTCTTCGGCAACAATTATGACGCTTGATGAACTCATCGAAGAATTTGATTTTCTAGGAGACTGGGAAGCCCGTTGCGACTTCCTGATCGACTTGGGTTTCGAGTTACCGAAACTTCCAGACGAAGCCAAAATCGAACCTAACCGAGTCCACGGTTGTCAAAGTAATGTGTGGCTAATCGCTTCTGTTCAAAGCGATCATTCCCCAACGACCGTGGAATTCCTGGCGAACAGCGATGCCATGATCGTGAACGGTTTAATTGCAGTCCTGATGGCGATTTACAACGGCAAGACACCTGAAGAAATTATTCAGATCGATGTTGAAAAAATCTTCCATCGACTTGAACTGGATCGGCACCTCAGCCCACAACGCCGCAACGGCTTATTCGGGATGGTACAGCGCGTACGGGAAATTGCCGTCCAGACAGCGATCAGCGAAGCGTAGAGGGCAACGCTTTAGCTGCACGGTTGAAGCGTACGGCAAATCGACACCTTCATTTTGCCGCAGAAACGAAAGCTCAAAGAGTACCGAGATGACGACTCCATTGCTGAACGTTGCGACGCTCCGAAGTCACTTTCCGGTCTTCGATCAGACATTGCCCAACGGTGAGCCTGTCACCTTTCTGGACACTGCCGCATCGGCACAGAAACCGCGAGTTGTCATCGACGCGGAGCGAGCAGTTCAGGAAACGCATTACGCGAACGCCTATCGCGGGGTCTACCAGTTCGGTGCTCAGATTGATGATGAGCTTGAGGCATCGCGCGAAGCGGTTCGGCAGTTCATCAATGCCGAAGACCGCAGCGAAATCGCTTTCACTTCCGGCACAACGATGTCTCTGAACCTGATCGCATTCGGATGGGCAGCAAGGCATCTCAAAGAGGGTGACGAAATCCTGCTCAACCGGATGGAGCACCACGCCAATCTTGTTCCATGGCAACAAGTCGCCGCGCGGTCCGGTGCCGTCATTCGCTACATTCCCCTCACTGAAAACGGGCAACTCGATCTTTCTCAACTAGACTCTTTCCTCACAGAGAAAACAAAGCTGCTCTCCGTGACTGGCATGTCGAACGTGCTAGGGACGATCAACCCGATCAATGAATTATCAAAGCGAATCCACGAAGTGGGTGGAATTATCGTTGTCGATGCCGCGCAAAGTGTTCCGCACAAAGTTGTCGATGTGATTGCTGACAACATCGATTTTCTCGCATTCTCTGGCCACAAACTTTACGGGCCGACAGGCATCGGAATACTCTACGGTCGGCAAGAGCTATTGGCAGAGACCAATCCTATTCTTTTTGGTGGACACATGATCGATCGTGTCTACGACGACCACTCTACCTGGGCACAGCCGCCTGCAAAATTTGAGGCAGGAACGATTCCGATCGTGCAGGCGATTGCATTGAAGCCTGCCATAGATTTTGTGAATGAAGTCGGACTACACACACTTCACGAACATGAATCAGAACTCACGAGATACGCGCACGAGTGCTTGAACAAAATCCCAGGCATGCACATTTATGGACCTCCTCCAGAAGAAAAAGGAGCAATCATCAGCTTTACGCTGGAAGGAGCACACCCTGAAGATTTAGCGCATTTGCTGGATCGTAAAGGAGTCTTCGTACGACACGGGCATCATTGTACGATGCCGCTGCATGATTTCCTCAAAGTCTCCGCAACCGTTCGAGTCAGTTTTGGCGCATATAATACGACAGACGATATTGATCGACTGATCGGCGCCATCCACTTCGCCCGCGAGCGACTTCGGCTGACATGAGGAATCGGCTCGAATTTGAGCTGAATGTTGTTTAAGATTGTACGTTCTCATTTTCCTTTTAGTTCTCTTTCTCCAGTCACGCTGCTCCGTATGTCAACGAAATTGGCTGATACTGAAGATTCCGCCTCGCCAGATGGATACGTCTGTCGACAGTCTGCCACGCTGTTTGAACAGCCGAATCCGTTAGTGCTCGAAAGTGGTGAAACACTCGGTCCGATTACGGTCGCCTATCAAACGTATGGCACACTTTCACCTCGCAAAGACAACGCAATCTTCATTTGTCATGCGCTGACAGGAGATGCGCACGTTTCCGGCAGACATAACTCGGAAGAAAAAAAACCAGGTTGGTGGAATGAATTCATTGGCCCTGGAAAAGCGATTGATACAAATCGATACTTCGTCATCTGCGCAAATGTCCTCGGCGGATGCCAGGGAACAACCGGCCCCAGTTCGCTGAATCCACAAACGGGGAAACCTTATGGTCCCGAATTTCCTTTCATCACGATTCAGGATATCGTCAGCGTGCATGATGCGTTGGTTGACCACTTGGGAATTGAGCGGATCCTCGCCGTGGTCGGTGGCAGCCTCGGCGGAATGCAGGTTCTGGAATGGGCAGTCAGTCGACCAGATCGCGTCCGATCAGCCATCGTTCTTGCATCAGGTCCAAAACTGAACGCGCAGGGCATCGCTTTCAATGCAATTGGGCGACGTGCAATTTATAGCGATCCACTCTTCCAGAACGGTTGGTATTACGAAGAAGACGAGAAGCCTCGTTTTGGTTTGGCACTGGCTCGAATGGTCGCTCACATCACCTACCTGTCCGAAGAGTCCATTGAATTAAAATTCGGTCGCAAGCTTCAGGATGGTGATGAGCTTGGTTTCAACTTGCGAGCGGAAACCGAATTTCAAATTGAAAGTTATTTACACTACCAAGGGAAACAATTCGTTGAGCGATTCGACGCGAACAGTTACCTCGCTCTGACGCGCGCCTTGGATTACTTCGACTTGAGCGGCGCTTATGGCTCGTTGGCTGAGGCTTTTAGTCGAACAGAAAGTCGTTTTCTGGTGATTTCGTACACTTCGGATTGGCTCTATCCGACGGCGCAAAGCAAAGAAATTGTTCGGTCACTTATCGAAACAAAACGGCATGTCACATTTCGGGAGCTCGAAAGCCCGTTCGGGCACGATGCGTTTTTAATTGATCAGGAACTGCCAAAGTTGGAGCGCCTTGTCAGTCCGTTTCTGGCCAGAAGGTACATGGATCAGCAACCGGGGAGATCGTCCTGATGTGTGCGAAAAGAATGCACTTACCTGACCCGCGGACTGCCATTACGAACGATATCATCATCGATAAAATCACACGTGGCAGTCGCGTTGTTGACCTTGGCTGTGGAGACGCGACCCTGATCGCACGCCTGCGCGATGACCACGATTGCGATGTCCTCGGAGTGGAACTGGACGAAGACCTGTTTGTGAAAGGAATCGAAAAAGGAGTCCCCATGCTTCAAGAAGACTTGAACGCTGGTCTCTTCGAGCTCCCTTCGCAAAGTTTTGACTATGCCATTCTGAGTCAAACTTTGCAACAAATTGATCGCCCTCTCGATTTGCTCAACGAAATCTTTCGAGTCGCACGCCGCGCGCTCGTCGTGGTTCCGAACTTCGCACATTGGCGAATTCGCCTGCAAGTCGCATTGCAAGGCCGCGCTCCCGTCACGGACAACCTTCCTTATGAATGGTACGAGTCGCCGAACGTTCACTTTCTTTCACTCGTCGACTTCCGCGAACTTGCCAGCCAGGGGAATTTCCACATCATCCGCGAACTCCCCATCATCGGCTACCGCGCTGTCAAGAGAGCCGCCTTTGCTAATCTGCGAGCACATAGCGCGCTCTATGTTCTTGAAAGAGCAAGAACACCGGTAGAACAAAAAGAAATCGCGACAGCCTTCGAATGACGACTCACCAAATTACTCGGACTTTCCGGAACATTTCTCAGGAAGACAATTTCAGATTTGAGGACCAACTCTTTCTTGATTGCAAGTTTGTAGACTGTGTCTGTGAAGGCGCTGCGATTTCCTCTTGTTTCGTGAATTGTCAATTTAAAAATGTTGACTGGTACTGGTGTATCGGTCACAGTCCGATTTTTGTTAATTGCAATTTCAAGCGTTGTGATCTACGGGGAGGTTTTTACGGAGCTTCATTTGTACGTTGTACATTTACAGATTGCGAAACAGGCGACGACAACCTGGGCGGAAAAACGGAGTGGGACGATTCAAAAGCAAGTCAATGCACATTGATCCGCACAACTCTGCCTATTCAAATCGATGATGAGAATTGAAGTCGACTCAACTCCAAAACGGTCACTCATTTTCGTCATCGAAGTCTGGCAGAATTGACCGTATTCTCAGCGAAAAAGCCCGGCATTTGAAAATGCCGGGCTTTTCATTTGGTCACTCTGTTCCGTCCTGTTCCTCGTTTTTCAATCGGAAAGCCGTTTCACGCGAATGTTCTTGAAGTGAACAGTGCTGTGCGGGTCGTGTGCTTGAAGAGCAAAAGTGCCTTCGCCGAGTGGACGTTCGGCGTCGGCAGGCGCGGTGTAATCAACGGCGACTTTGCCATCGATTTTAATGATCACGCGGTTTCCCTTCACGATGACGTGCTGAGTCCACCACGCATTATCCGGAATCAGTTGCTCAGTGACATCTTTCACTGCATACAAACTCCCTGTTTTGCGGGGGTCTTTGCTGTAAGTATTGTTCACCTGCGTTTCGAATCCAGCGTCTGGCCAGCCTGTTTTCTGGAACTTTGTATGGAAGTAAATCCCACCGTTGCTGTTGTTCTCTGCGTTGACGTCGACCTTCAGTTCGAAGTTCTTGAACGGGGCAAGGTCACCGACATAAAACAAGTGGCTGCGAAGCCCTTGGCAGGTGATCACTCCGTCTTCAATTTTCCATGTTTCCGGGACTTCATTAATTTTCCAGCCATCGAAAGATTTGCTATCGAAAATTTGAACGAACCCTTCTTCATCGCTGTCGAGATACGCAACCGCATCGCGAACTGCTTGCAGACAAAGTTCGATATCCGAGAGTGGGTTCTCCGGGTTTTCTTCATACTCCAGTGAGATTGCGTTCGTATAGCCGATCTCTCGTAACGCTCTGAGAGTTCCGACAACGTTCAATTCTCCTTCGCCGAGGATGGTGAAAATTTTCCCTTCCCGTTCTAACTGGTTCGCACGATTCTTTGGTAGCTCAGCGATGAGCTTGGCTTTCTCTTCATCGGAATGAATGGTCCGAACGTCTTTGAAGTGCACACCAAAAACACGCTTGCCGAGCTTTTGAATCACTTCGACCGGATCTTCATTACTGCGGAGATAATGACCAGTATCAACGCATGCTCCAATCAACGGGTTGCGTCCATCGACCCATTCTAAAACGTCGTCAACTTTATCGTAATCCGCGCCTGGTCCATGGTTGTGAATGGCAATCGCAATTTGATACTCCTCAACCAACTTGTCGAGCAAGTCAAAGGTTGCCTTGTCCTTCTTTGGGTTGGCACTAATCGAATTGAATCCCATCGCTTTAGCGAAATCGAAAGCTTCACGAGCTTTTGTCTCGTTGTCGTCAAATCCGACCACTCCGTAGGAAGCCAGAGTAATTCCAGCCTTCTTGAGCTTTGCCTTCTGTTCTTTGACATGAGCTGGGACAGTCGACATCGGAATGTGTTTAGGATACGCCTCCCAGTATTTAATCCCGAGTTTCTTCGAATGCTTCATTGCATCAGCAGCATCGAAGCCACGTAGAGAGTAGCTCTGGATTCCCATTTTGAAGCCGCCGTACTGGTCGGCGGCTTCTGCACCAGAGTTCGTCGATTGAGCAAACAAACAGGCCAGAAATGCCAAACCAGCGATGGGCATCGCCGTAGATCGTAAACAAAATCGTTTCAGTGAAAGCATGTGAGTCAATTCTCCAACAGATGACAGTTGATTGATGAACCCCCCAGTATCGCTATCTCCTGCCCCATTCTTCAAGCCAGCAGCCAGTGGCAAAATCTCTTCAACCGGTATTATTGTTAAGTTCCGACCCTACTTAGCCGATCTAAGAGAGTACACAGTTCTGTAAAAATCCATGCGCGGGTGGGGGCTTGCGATGACTCCGTGGAAACGGCAACAAATTTGGTTCTGGTTAGCAGCGATTCTCATCGTGACGGGCGCCTCCGCGCTTCGCGACAAGTCGCATCAAACAGTGGACAGCAACCGTGGGTTCATGAAGCCACAAAAATCAACGTCTGTCATTCGCAACCGTAGCGACCTTCCACCTGTTGTGAACCAGGAAAAACTGCCCACAGAAACGATTCTTCCGATTCAGCGCGTCGCCTTTGAAGAACAGATTGAGCTGGAAAATCACCCTGACCTCAGAGAGCTGGTCGCGGAACAAGACGAGATCGTTCATGCGGATTTTTCTGAAACTCAAGTCGGTCATAAAGACCGCGCCACTCAAATCGTTCAGCTTTCATTCGAACAGGTTGATTCCGATCAAGCAGACCGGCCTGCCGTTTGGTTGAGTGGGACAATCGAATCAATCGAAGATGCCCCTCAAATCCTCTCTAGGTGATGAACCATTTCTCGGTTACCTTTCTGGAATGACTGGTCAGTCGATAATGTGATCGCATCGCCGACACTTCGACTTCAACTAATATTCATGCGTGAGAAGTGATATGTATGAGGCGTACTGGAAGCTCAATCGCCGTCCGTTTGACGATGGAGTTGCGCCGGAATTCTATTCGCCGAGTCCATCGCATCAAGCGAGCTTGCTCAAGCTTCGCTATCTCATTGAGCAGCAAAAAGGGATTGGCCTGATCGTTGGCGATCATGGTCTCGGAAAGACCTTTCTAACTCACGTTTTAGAACGTGAATGCCAGGACGAAAAAACTGGACCATTTATCAGATTGGTCATCCCGGCTCTTTCTGCGAACGAAACGCTCGCGTATCTGGCGAATCGATTGGGAGCTCACATCGACAGCACAAGTGGCGGAGAGTCGGTATTGCTTGCCCTTGAAGAAAAGATGCAAGAATTGAGCCGACAGGGGAAGCATCCTGTGTTCGTCATCGATGATGCTCACCTCCTCGATATGGAACATCTCGATTACTTGCGGCTCCTTTCGAATCTCCGCGAAAACGGCGTCGGAAATTTCTCGATCATTCTCTCCGGTCGTACAGATCTGCTTTCCAAGATCAAGAGACTGAAATCGCTCGACCAACGAATTTCTGTACGGATGGCGTTGCGACCACTCTCCGTTTCTGAAGTCGAAAGCTATCTCTCGCATCGCCTCGAAGCAGCGGGAGCGAGCCATCTCTTCGATGCAAAATCAGCGCAGTCAATCTGGGAACTCTCCCAAGGAGTCCCCAGAAGAATTAATCAAATCTGCGACCTCGCACTCCTCGTCGGCTTCGTCGATCAACTTGGCTCGATTTCACCCATCGAAATCGAAGCCGCTGCCGAAGAACTGACCTGCGTTCAGGCATAACAATTACGACAGACAAATCTCACACTCTCAGAGAATGAGCATTCGCTACTACATGCAGTCACAAACTTCTGAGTATTGAGTCGGATGAGAGTTGTTATGATAGAAAAGACAAGTACAGGCTCCATTTTTCACGCCGCATTCTGTTGTGTAGTAATCCAGCGCCACAAACGTTGAGTAGACATCTTCAGTACAGTCATTTCCTTCACTGGACTGAAGCGAGACCACGCACAATCCTTTCCCTGCAACTTGATAACCTTCCAGGGTACCGCACTGCGAACCAACGCCAGGTGTGCAAGTCGTGGTGTCTCCTTCACAGTCAACATTCAAAGACTGTGCTAAATGCCGATGAATCGCGTGTGCAGGGTCACACACAGTGTCCTCAATAGAGTCGCCTCCATCACATGCTGGATCTGCCAACACTGGAATGGCGATTCCATTCATGAACGAGACACAACCAACACAAAAAATCATCGAGCTCAATAATCTGTAAAACACTGCTTCTTCCTCTCGAGTTAGAAATCGTTACTTTGCTCGTCGCCAAAGAGTCACTCCCAGGACGATCAAAACGAGCCCGTTCAAAATCAGAAAAAACGCCTTCCAGTTAAAAGATTGCGCGACTGTCGGAACTTTGACATTCGCGCTGACCGCGCTCGCCAGAAAGAACTCGGCAGAATCTTCTACAGGTTGCTTGATCCGCTGTGCCTTTCGCTGATTGTTGCGAAGATCTGCCATTACGGACTTCGCGGGCGCTGGCAGTACGAACTCAAACTCTGGAACATCGACATTCAATTGAGCGTCATCGACGACTGTGACCATGACGTGTCGTGCCGCAGAGTCCCGAAAACTCACTTCAATTCGAATCGCTGGCAACATGACATCGCCGGGGTAACCTGCAAATTCACGAAAGAAGACCCTCTTCGCGATCGTTCCAGTAGAGTCGATAACCTCTTCCTCAATCGGAAGCTGATTCTCCGCATCAACAACCAGCCAACTCCCGGACTTCCACCGTAACGTCTGCGTCCCTTCTCCTTCTTCGACGGACACGACCTTCTGCAACGCCTTGGTTGGCAGAACCGCTAAGAACCAGTCGAGTTGGTGGTAATGAAATTCACAGAGTCCTCGTTCGTAGCATGAAATCTCGTGATTCAATTGATTATGTATCAAATGCAGACCACGAGCGATCACATGATCTGTGTCAGAACCGACGCTACGCTCACGGAACCCATCATTAATCAACGTCCGTTTTCCCCACAAGTCCCACTTCTGCTTCTTCTGATCGTGGGCCTGATGTTTTTTGAAGAGTTTTGGATTGAACTTCTGAATCAAATTCGACCTGAAGTTTTCATCTCTCGAAGATTTCAGCCCGTCGACAATCTCAACGACATCCTCGACAGACAACTTTAACTCATCGCAATCAATTAGCGTCTTATAAAACGTGATGCGAGCTGTCGCTGCGGAAGACTTCTGGCTACTCCAAGATGCCTCAATTGCAGCTATTTGCGAAGGTGTTTTGGATGCATAAAGAATTGTGACAAGAAGACTGAAGATGGTGACAACTTGGAAGATTTTTTTGCAACGCCCCATGAACCTAATCATTTGTTCTAGAGAATGTAATGCCCCGCCATCCCGGTGGGATGCTATTTCAATGGACAAATCCGTGCAACCGTAAATTCTCAGCGCCCCTCCACTCTTCATGTGTGTTATCATGTTTTTAAAACTGGTTGAGTGAATTTAACACCTGAACCATTCACTCTTCAAATATAAATTGATCATTGAAACTTGCAGGTTGCCCACCATGTAGCTAGTTTATTTTGACGTCTAATTCAGGCCATGCTATAAGTGAATTCGCGGGTTTAGTTAAC
>DAOUPA010000690.1 GCA_030626405.1 Planctomicrobium sp. | reverse complement strand
CGCGGGACCGGCTTTGAAGGCGTCAAGATGATTTCCCATTGTCCTTGTTTTGCGGCGGCGATCACCTCCTCACTGACCGGAACTGTCCATTTGTTCCCCTGCTCAACTTCTTTATCCCACGCGGCGCGGTTATGCTCTCGAATGTCCATATCTCTCATTCAACCCTCTCTCTCAACTCTACCCAATGTGTGAGCGGTCCGGTGGAAATTTCTCTCTGGGAAAACGCGATCAGCGATCCATTGAGCACGTCATCCCGGAGCTTTAACTCAATCCATAGCTTGGTTGACCGTCCCCGGTTTACGTCTTCAGTTCCAAGTTCGCCCAACATCCATCCCCGCAGGAAAAGCCCACCTCCATCGTTCAACAACATGGAGAAACCTTCTCGGTAGCTCACGTTTTGGAGATGTGTGCGATACTGATCTCCCAGTGTGACGAAGACAATTCCGGATTCTCCGATCTCCAAAACAAGAGCAACTTCTCCCTCGTAGGTGTGAACAAGCCCTTCCCACAAGCCAATAAGCTCCGGGGGCGGAACAAACGGCGGCTCATCGGCCGTCCCGTTGAGCGGAGGAAGGAATTTTTCCGGTTGGCAGGACAAGAGCGTGCATACGGTCTCGATCAGTATCGCGTCCGGCCATTGGCTGTGGGTGTTCGAGAGAACTGCAACAGCGAGATTCTCTTCCGGTACCAGGGCTAGGACTGTACTCACGCCAACGGTGCCGCCGTTGTGTTGTATCACCCGCATGTTGTCTTCCGTTACCCCGATGAACCAGCCGATGCCATAGCCGCTTCCCTCGCGTTCCCATTCCCGCATCGGGCCGGTCTCCGGACTGGGATGCTGCATCGCATTAATGGCGGCATCCGTGATGATGGCCTTCTGGTCGGGCAGGTCGTTTTTGAGATGAAATATCGCAAAGCGGACGAGGTCGTGAGCGCTGCTGTAGATCGCTGAAGCTCCCGGGTTGGCAGAATCGTTTGGGGGAACCACCAAGCCGTCGGGCGTGTACTTTACGGCCTGGCCATCTTCCAGACCGGGTCCGATGTACACCGACGTGTGATCCATCCCCAGCGGGACAAACACCTCTTCACGCATAAAGTCAGAGTAGCTCTCGCCGGACATGCGTGAGGTCACATAGCCAAGAAGTCCGTAGCCTAGATTCGAATATTGATACCGTTCGCCTGGCTCGGTGACCAGGTTGCCGTAGTGATGAATAGTCTCGTCCATCGGCGGTGGTTCGTGTGTCTCGTCATGATAAAAATGCGGAGCGTGAAGCGGCAAGCCGGAGGTGTGGCTGGCGACGCGGCGCACCGTGGCCTCCGCCGCGTTGCCGACTCGAGCCTGGAGCTTGACGTCTCCGAGGTAGTCGTTGATTGGACTATCCAGGTTGACCAGCCCCCGCTCCACAAGAATCATCAAACCTGTGGCTGTGAGCGGTTTGGAGATCGAGGCCAGGGGGTACGAGGTGTGTTCGCTGGCGGGAATGTCCCTCTCACGGTCGGCCAGTCCGAATCCTTCCTCCCAGATGATCTCGCCATCACGAGCGACGGCCACGGCCATTGATGGGACCTCTCCGTCGGCCACCAACTGCTCAATGTGTACCCGAATAGTGCCGAACGGGTCTGCATCGGCAGCCGTGGTGGTTAGAACTGGAGTTGGTGTGGGCGATCCTTTGCAAGCCGTGATAAGAATAACTGCGAGTATAAGCAAGGATAGGGTCTTTTTCATTTTCCTGTCTCTCCTACTGCGCTTTCGATAATTGAAAACTGTTGTGTGTCACAATTAATCTCAGCTTGAATACCGTAAGGCAATACAAACATCGGATCAGTGTGCCCGAAATCCATCTGGGTGATGACCGGCAATTCTACCAGGCTTTCCTCTTCAGCAATTACCTGGGAGATGACCTTGTCGTATTCATCAAATTGTCCTGGTTCTACTTGCCCACCGGGCCGACCAAATATGACACCTGAGAGTTCTTTCAAAATGCCCATCGCGGCGTAAGTGCGAAGCCCCCGCATAACCTCATTTGGCGAAGGAGCTTCCTCAGATGTTTCCAGGAACAGGATAGCACCCGGCCACATCTCAGGCTCGGGCCAAAAGTCTGTACCGCGCAGCCAATCCAGCCCCTCAAAACAGCCGCCAATCAAATGCCCGCTATGGGACCCATTCCCTTGCAGGAATTTCCATCCCGTGGGCGGAGTGAGCTGGCGCTTGCGCGATTGATTCTCAGGATTAGCCCATTCAAGAAATTCGACGGTCCAGCCCTCCGTATTGGGAGCAATGGTTCCAATGGGCGCTGATGAAAACAACGTCTTGTGCACCGAATCGGTCAGATAGGGGAACAACCCTCCGTTCTCAGCAAACCCTGCCATAATAGCCGGTCCGTAAAATGAGACTAACCCTGCTTTTAAGCATGCCATATGGGTGGCGGTCGTGTCAGAATACCCCATAAAGATCTTGGGGTTTGAATTGATTACATTCAAATCCAGGAGAGGCAGGATTCGAATCGAGTCATCGCCACCAATAGTAGATATTATGGCTTTGATAGACGGGTCAGCGAACGCTTGCATTAAATCATCAGCTCTTGCTTGAGGATTATTCTGCAGCCAAGAAGGGTCGCTCAAAGTATGTGGCATTTCAACAACGTTCACCCCAAATTCACCCTCCAGCTGCCGTTTTCCCGCTTGGTAACGATGGGGGAACACTCCAGGACCGCCCCAAGACAGGGAGACTGCGGCCACCTTGTCGCCAGGTTGCAGCTTTTTCGGTTTCATCATTGTGGTTTTCATAATTTACTCACCCACTTACTGAATAGCGTCAGTATCTTAAT
>DAOUPA010000615.1 GCA_030626405.1 Planctomicrobium sp. | reverse complement strand
TCACTTCGTTGCACACGCTGTTTCTTCGTGAACACAATCGGCTTTGCTATTTGATTTCCGTTTTGGACCCGCAAGCAGATGATGAACAGATCTATCAGTTAGCGAGAAAGATCGTTCAGGCAGAAATTCAGTCCGTTACTTTCGATGAATTCCTCCCTGCATTACTGGGGGATGGTGTTCAACCAACGGCTGTGATTTCTCCGTCGAATCCGTCGATCGCAACAGAATTCGCGACAGCATGCTACAGATTTGGACATAGCACACTTTCGTCAAACATTGAGCTCGTCGACTCAACTGGGACCGGAACGATTTCTTTATCGAACGCTTTCTTCAATCCGGATTTTTTAACCAATGATCCGCTTAATGTTGATCGCTTGCTGGCAGGTCTGCCGACTCGACCTTGCCAGGAAATTGACATGAAAGTTGTCAGCGAATTGCAAACATTGTTGTTCGGCCCGGGGGCTGGTGGGTTTGATTTGGCCGCTTTGAATATCCAGCGCGGTCGCGACCATGGAATTTCTGACTACAATTCAATGAGGGAAGCTTATGGCTTGGTGAGAGTCAGCGAGTTCGCAGAAATTACCAGCGATGCTGCATTGCAGAGCTCGCTCGAAGAACTTTACGGGAGCGTCGATAACATCGATGCTTGGGTTGGTGGGTTGGCAGAAGATCATGTGTCGGGAGGAAGCACTGGCGCGTTGGTTCGAGCGGTCATTCTGGACCAGTTTTCTCGGTTTCGTTCTGCCGATGAATTTTACCACAAAAATGATCAAGACCTGCGGACTCCAATTGTTGAAGCTGTGATCGATCTTAAAGAGCACACTCTCTACGAGACGGTTCTCGCAAATACAACTGTTCGGCAATTCTCGGAATCACCATTCTTCATCGGATCGAGTCTCGAGAGTGATGTCCGTGTGACCTATAATTCGAAGAATGATCGCATCCACATTACCGGGAATCGCGAAAATAATTCGATTGTTCTCACCGACACTGGATTTGGAATCACTGTGGTTGCCGGCCCTGGATCGCGTGTGAATGGGGAAATGACTCTCACTCTTCCAGCCGGTAAAACTCCAAATTTGACGATTGACTTGGGGCATGGTGACGACAGTGTGATGCTGATGGGGCTTGATCTCAAAGATGTTGTCGTCGTCCTGGGAGAGGAGAATGAACAACTTACGAAGATGTTCACAAACACACAGTCACTGGTCACGGACGTTGAGACTGAGACTGGATCACCTGCTCCACGACGTGAGCGGTCACGACGATAGTGGCAGGGCGAATAAAGTATTCGCCGTCAAATCGACTCCTTGTGCCACCGATGTGAAATGAAAATCATATCGGTGACATTTCACGTGTTCTCATTTCTCAATCCAGCCGCGTTGTGCCTGGTCGAGGAAGACTTCGAGCGATGTTCGCAGTGCTTGATCAAGCGGAGTGTGCGGCGTGTCAGGAAACGCAGACACAAATGGTGCGTACTCAAGATCGCAAATGAATGGGACTTCTTCGCTGCCAATGGTGATTTTAAATTGTTCTGCAAGTCCCATGTCGGTCGCGACCTGCCGCATCGTTTCGACAATCTCTTCGGTTGCCAGAGTACGACTTGGGAGCGTGAACACACCGTAACCATCGAACGGCTCAAGAACTGCATTTCCAATCGCTCCGCCGACATCGGGAGCGAAGAGATAATCCTGTCGCGAGCGAAACGGAATCTCGTACGGTTGGCCCAAGGCAATCTGCTTCAATGCAGTTGTCGGGCTTGCGGTCAGTCCAGCATCACGACCAGGTCCGTAAAGCACACCTGGTCGTAAACTGAGAGTGGGGATGTCTGTCTCTTCGTAAAAGAATCTTGAAATGTTCTCGCCAGCCAGTTTCCAGGCTCCATAAACATTCACCGGTTTTGGTTCAGCAAGCATCGACACCCGACCTTCCGGATAAGCTGCTCGCGGTCCATAGACTGCGACGGAACTGGCGAAGATGAATCGTTCCAACGGCAAACCACTCGCCTTCATGGCTTCGATGAGGTTCTGAGTGCCGGCAAGATTGACTTGAAGACCAAAGTCGCGGTGAGCGTTGCAGTCCGGAGTCTGAAGGGCAGCGAGGTGAACCACACGTGTGATCTTCTGCTCGATGAGAAGTCCCAGCAGCGCACTTTGATCGGTGACATCTGCCTTGAGAACCGTCAGGCGTTTCTGATCGACATCATGAAAGACTCGCTCGGTCCGTTCTGCGCTGACGCTTCGGCTGCAAATCACAACCGACGCGTCTGAATTTCTCAGCAGCCACTTGGTCGTTTCAGCGCCAATGCAACCGTAGCCGCCGGTCACGAGGATGTTTTGTCGGTTCATGTCGGAAGTGCTTGAAAAATATTGTCATAGAGGGAGCGAAACGATCATGACAAAGACGCGTCTCTCGGAGGAGAGAATCATGTCAGAAAGACCTTCTCCACGCGACTGGCTTCGAGGAGAAATCAGGATGGACGACATCAACTTCTGACACGGTTGTTTTCAATTCCAGTTGACCTGACATTTAGCTGCTTTGGCGTTTAGTAGTTCTCGGAAATGTGTCCGCCGAAGAGAGCAACTGGAACGATCATGGCGTAGTGTAGGAAATCAGTCCCGTTGAAGTTCATGTCACCAGTGTAGATTGCGTAAAAAACGCCAAGGATAATCTGTAGAGATCCATAGATGAGGTAATGCCGTCGCAGGTCACGAAGAGCGCTTCCTGCTAAGTAGTAACCACCTGCAAAATACGGAAACAGGACAGCAAAAATGGTGAGGAGTAGTAACCATGGAGATTGAATCAGCGCATTGCCAGCGTCTCTTCCACCTGCCATCGCAAACCCAATCTGGAACAGTTCCAAGACGAAACTCAGGAAAACCGACAAGGCAAGGGAAATTACGCAAGCGATCCAGATCGGCAGCCAGTCAAGTTTCTCTCTGGTTTGCTGAATTTGCTTTGATTTTCTCTTTCGTCGCCTTCGACGCTTTGAAGTGACGGTTTGTGTTGGTGAGATTGAAGCCATGGTTCGATCCCTGACGGTTTTAGACGAAATTCACAGAAGCACTGAAAGGCGGAACGGATTTCACCATCGTTCGGATCAATCAAACTGAAAGAAATTTATGATTGCAGCGTCACAAGCGATCTGACTGGTAAACCATCGCGAAATTTATCGGCCTCTGAATGGCAGAATGACCGACCACTCAATTGCGAGCGAAAAGAAATCCAAGAGATGATTGCTGCAAATCGTTTTAACGAAGAGTAGTACCGCGAGAGCGGAGAAAGACGTCGCTCAACTGGTGGGATTCCCTGAAAGAGTTCGTGGTCGCTTTCATTTACACCTTGCGATATCATCAAAACTTAGTGACGAAGTTTCTCTGGAGGAAACAATGAAGGGCAACATTTCTTTTGTGATTCTCGGAGTGTCTCTGGCCTTTCCCACGTTACTGAGTGCAGATGAAGTTACTCAAGCGATCAAATTACTTAGGTCAGACCGGTCAGAGATGCGCTTCGATGCAGTTCGAACTCTGAGAAGGCTCAGCCCTCAGACAGACTCCGCAATTGCAGCACTTGTGGCAGCACTCGACGATGGTGGGGCTCCTTCTGAAAACGCAACTCTATTCTACTTCCCTTACGTGCGACACGTGGCTTCAGAGGCATTGGTGAGAATTGGCGAGCCAGCAATCCCATCGTTAAT
>DAOUPA010000134.1 GCA_030626405.1 Planctomicrobium sp. | reverse complement strand
CCCGGACACTCGATAAGTCGAACGCCTTCACGCGACGCGACCTCGAACAGTGGGCCTACGACTTCTTAAAAAAGATCGATCAACCGGAGAAGTATCTCGGCTTTGCAATGGTGATGATCGGGAACTACTTCTGGAAGCGACAATTCCTAGCGACTCCGTTCGAGCGGCGAATGTTGCTCTTACCACATTGCTTGAAACACGCCGAAGGTTGCCCCGCCGAATACGATGAATTCGGACTGGACTGCGAAAGATGCGGAGCCTGTTCGATTGCAGATTACAAAGTTCGAGCAGAAGAACTTGGCTACAAAGTTCTGGTCGCCGAAGGTTCGCCTGTCGTTTTAAAAATCATCGTCGAAGGTTACGTCGATGGTGTACTTGGCGTTGCTTGTTTGAACGTTTTGGAAAAGGCGATTGACAAAGTATTGATCGCTGGTGTTCCATCGTTCGCAGTACCACTGCATTCTGGTGACTGCAAAAACACCTCGCTCGACGAAGCCTGGGTCTGGGAAGTTCTTGAAAAATACGAACCCATCGAAGAACAAGAAACGCGGAGCTACGTTCCACTGATGCGGAGTTCGGTCAACCTCTTCAATAATCGATTCGATGACCTCCTGCCGAAAGTCCGTAGTACAACTCCTGAAAAAGCGAACTCCCCACTCGGTCAGACCGAACAGATCGCTTACGACTGGTTGGAAAAAGGGGGTAAAAGGTTCCGGCCATTTATCACACTCGCAGCGTATGATGCGGCAACGGGTGGGGACATCGTCAATGGTCGACATGATCGAGACAATCCCGTTGAGTTTTCCAAGGCTGTCTCTAAAGTCGCAATGGCGATTGAAGCATTTCACAAAGCCTCTTTAGTCCACGATGACATTCAGGACAACGACCTGTACCGCTACGGGCGCGAAACACTTCATCGTAGTCATGGGACCGGACCAGCGATCAATATCGGGGATTACCTGATTGGCTTGGGATACCGCTTAGTCAACGAATCGCGAGCAGAACTCGGTAGCGATGTCGCTTGTGACATATCTGAAAGCATGGCCTCGGCACACATCAAACTGTGTGATGGTCAAGGTGCAGAGATGGCGTGGCAGCACGATCCTGATTGGAACATGACACCACTGGACGCATTGCAGATCTACGCACTAAAGACATCACCGGCATTCGAAGCTGCGCTTTTCTCAGGCTTGCGGATGGCAGACCATAGTGAAGCGTTCGGCGAAACGATTCCACAATTCTGCCGTCAACTTGGCGTCGGTTTTCAGATTCTCAACGACTTGAAAGACTGGCGAGGTGACGACGATAACAAACTCGTCGCTGGTCAAGATGCCCTTGCACTGCGGCCAACGCTTTTACTGGCTCTCGCTTTGCAATCTGCAAACGAAGAACAGCGCCAGGAAATCCGCGGAATTTACGAAGCGTCAGGCAACGACTTGATTCGCATCGGTAAGTTGCGTCGCATCTTCACTCAATGTGGAGCATTCGATAAAGCAGACGGACTCGTTCATAAATCTCGAGAACGATCAGAAGCACTCGCGGATTCAATCGAGTCGGATGAAGTCCGCCAGTTGCTCTACTTCTTTGTCGATTCCATCCTCGAGGAAGAAGGCGAGCCGACTCCACTCGAAAAACAACGCGCCAGTGACTCCATGCTCGTCTCGCTGCCGATTGTTTCACCATAGTGCATTAGATCGATATGGACTGCGTTCATGAGATTCTCAGTCTTTCTGTTCCTCGTTCTTGTCGCCCCCAAGCCTGTCAACTCCGAGCCATCCAGGTTCGATTTTTCATTCAAAGAAGACGTCGTGGGAAATCCCCCCAGAGGATGGGTTTCCTTCAATGACGAAACTTCTCCGAGAGTTCGAGTTCACGAACTCAGCTCAGGGAAAAAATGTTTGATCGGGCAACGTTCCGGAAGCTCTGGACTGACTGCGCTCTCTTACCAACTTGCATCGCCAGCTCAGCGTGTACTCATTGAATTTCGGTTTGCATTCTCCAAAAGTCAGGGGCGTACCCTGAATATCTGGTCTCATGATCCGACAGTGAAAGACGCTTCTCAACTCAACCTCTGCATCCAAAACGGTGCTTTACAACAATTTGATCAACGAACACAAAGCTGGGAAGAGATCTCGCGAGAGATCGTTCCTTCACATTCTGTTTCGCAACCGATTTGGCATCGTCTGCGTATCCTCTTCGATGCCCGAGAGCGGGGCCTCGACTATTGGTTAGCAGGTCCAGAAGATGATGTTCTCTCAACGAAACCCATCGCGACGATGCACACCTACAGGACATGTGCGCCCATTCAAGGAATTGACCTGGTATCCGGAACGCGTATTGCAAAGTCATCCTGGTATCTCATTGATGATCTCAAAATCATCACCGATGAGAGTCTCCCCACACCTGGTACTCCGACTCCTTTGCCCGAGGAATACGAAATTTGGACAGGCGCAGAAATCCCTGAAGATGTGAACGAAATTCCGCTTGTCCCTGGAATTGTTCATCGAACGATTCATGAGGCGAACGATGAGAACGACCACTTTCTTCACGGCGCGGCAATCATTGAACATCACGGAACCATCTACGCAAACTGGGCCAATAGCCCCACGAATGAAAATGGTCCTCAAGAAACACTGCGTGGACGCCGCTCGTTGGATGGAGGTCATACATGGTTACCGCTTGAAGTGATCGCACCTGGATTTAAAGGACTAGAGCGACACAGCCATGGTGTCTACCTCAAACATAACAATCAACTCTGGACAATTTGTTCACGATTCGGAGTTGGAGATTCAGGTCGCCACTTCGATGGTCTGGGTGCCGAAGCATTTCGACTCGATGAAGCGACCGGAAAGTGGGTCTCTCAAGGAATGTCGATGCAGAATTGCTGGCCGTACGACGAACCGGTTCGATTACAAAATGGAAACTGGGTCACTGGAGGTCAGGATCGGAATGGACACCCCGTGGTGGCAGTGAGTGATGGTGCCAACCCAACGTCATGGAAGACGCATCATATTCCCTTCCCCAAATCACTGGCTCCTGGATTCGCAGAAACGACAGTGTGGGGAAAAAATCGCAAAGTGTTCGCTGTGATTCGAGGCGGCGGAGGCCACGCGTGGATCTCAACCAGCGAGAATTTTGGTGAGTCCTGGTCAAATGCCAGACCAAGCAATCTTCCCATGCCGCGTGCGAAAGCGTATTTGGGACGCCTCTCAACTGGTCAACTCTTTCTCGTTTCAAATCTCATCAATCGCGACCATCTTGTCATCTCTGTTTCCAAACCTGGAGAAGTGACCTTTGAAAAAATGTGGCGAATCCGCTCCGGAAAATCCGGACCGCCACGATATCCCGGAAAGGCAAAAGGAAAGCAGTGGTCGTATCCATATGCTTCTGAGATTGATGGAAAACTCTTCGTTGTTTACTCAATTGGGAAAGAGGATTGCGGGCTGTCTATTCTTCCACTCGATTCACTTGCCATTGAGAACTCAGGCTCACTCAGCCCTTGATTGCGAGAGAATTCAATATTTGTGAAGCGCGATGGCACGTGATCGGAGAATCGTTTCAAATTGATGTTTCCTCCACTTGCCACGAACGATACGATCTGCGGCGAACCCCATTTCGATGTGACCCTGAGTAGTGAATGTTCGGATTCGACTTGCATGTGACAAGCACACTGGGCCTGCTATTGGCGTTTTCGCTGATGGCTGGGTTGCTTGCCGATTTGGTTCACCTTCCTAAGGTGACGGCTTATCTCCTCGTGGGAATTGTTCTTGGACCGAGTTTTCTCGATATCATCCCCAAAGAACATGCCCATGCTTTCGATCCCATGCTGAAACTGGCAATGGCTCTCGTCTTGTTTAATCTGGGTTGCCAATTCTCACTGAATCGGGTCCGGATCATTGCGAAACGAGGCCTCGGGCTGGCGGCAGGTGAGTTGCTCTTTACGTTTGGCATCGTCACCGGCGGCTTAATCATCTATGGCTATTCCGTTGAAGGGTCCGTCCTGTTAGGAACGCTCGCCCTGGCAACGGCGCCCGCGACAACGGTTCTGGTGCTTAAAGAATTTCGCTCTGAAGGGACTGTGACCGACAAGACCGGCTTTCTGATTGCGGTCAATAATTTTGCCTCCATTGTCGCTTTCGAATTTGCGTTCCTCATCATTTTGGTGTTCCGTGGAGGTGGCGAAACATCTCCGTTTGATCAACTCGGATTACTCATCGGGAGTATCGCTGGCTCGATGATTTTAGGAGCCATTGCTGGTTTCCTGGTCAGCTTTGGGTGCGGTCTTGTTCCGAAGAGTCGCTGGCTGGTCTTGCTTGTTGCGGCAACGACGTTTTGCTTGGGGCTGTGTGAAACATTAAATCTTCCATACATGCTCACTTTTTTGGTAATGGGTGTGACCGTCGCGAATACATCCGAATTCAACAAACGGATCGTTGAAGAGCTTGACCACCTCACCGGTCTATTGTGTGTCCTCTTCTTTGCTGTTCATGGAGCCGAACTTGACCTGCATGCGTTTATCACGACAGGCGCCGTCGGAGTGATTTACATTGCTTGCCGTGTCCTCGGGAAATGGCTGGGCATCTATTCCGCAGCAAAGGTCATGAAGCAACCCGAAGAGGTCAAGCATTGGCTCGGGAGTTGCCTGTTGGCACAAGCCGGGGCAGCGATTGCACTCTCTACGATTGCAGCGCGCCGCGACCCGGAACTCGGCGGACAAATTCAAACAATCATCTTAGGAACGGTGGTCTTCTTCGAGGTCGTCGGACCGCTCGCAATCCGCTTTTCATTACTACAAGCGGGAGAAATCCCCTTTGCTGAAGCAATCAGCCATACCAATAAAACTCTACGTGGACAATTTCGCGACCTGACCGACCGGCTCCGAGTTGGCCTTCAGTCGGTTCCGCTCACAACACCTCCTGACGACCTGACGATTGAAATCCTCGTTCGCAAAGAACGTGGAATCGAAGAATCAGCCAGCTTCGATGAAGTGATTGAGCATATCGAGCATAGCCACGACAACACGTATCCAGTGATTGATCAGTCAGGGATCGTGGTTGGCACCATCAGCTATCCTCAACTCAGCAACGCCATGTTCGACCGTAGCGTGAGCCAGTTGATTCGCGCCGAGGATCTTGCGGTCCCGACCAACATCCTGCTACAACCGGATGACACGGTCGCAGAAGCTCTCGAAGCATTCGAGAAGGTTGGAGACGATTGCCTTCCGGTTGTTGAAAGTACCTCAACGAATGTGTTCGTCGGAATCCTTCGCCGATCCGATCTCATGCATTTGCTGATCAAACAACAAAAGAGTTCATGACGCGGCTTGTGGAGACCGCAACTCCAAACGAAGCATTCCCTGGGCCGCTCAGGCAAGGGAAGGTCGTTACTCAAGTGCAAGATGTGAAGAGGAACGAAACTTTGTCGCGGAAGTCAGCTTCAGTACGATCAAAAACATCCCTCTTCTCCCTGGACGGTGATGAAGGCTTCCATGAAGACGGTAAATTCATCCTGGCAACAAGGGCACGATTCGAGGTGAACTTTGATCGCGATCAATTGTTCACAAGGGGTTAATTCCTGCAAATGTTCTTCGGCATACTCAGCGATATGTTCCAGACACTGGTCACAGTCGATGGAATCGTCCTGTGTTGTCGACACCAGGTGCAGTAACCGTTCGAGCTTATTTCTCGATAGTGGCATCGTTACGCTCCTCCCGCCAAAATGCCTTGAATCTCCTCTCCGGTAACGCCGGATGACTCAAAGGCTTTTTTGAGTTTCATGCGAGCATCGTGCATCATTTTGTAAACAGCATTCCGATTTGTCCCCATTCGATCTGCAATTGTTTCAACCGGCATTCCTCCTAAAAGGGCGAGAATGACGGTTTGTTGCCGTTGCGTCAGTTCGGTTTCAATCCGTCGGCGCAATTCGTCGTAAAGAGCCTGCTTGTCCATTTGCTCGGCAGTTGTGGTTCTGTCTTCATCTTCAATTTCAAGAGTCGCCCCACTCTCACCAACAATCTGTTCCAGCGAAACATCTTTGAAGTGTCGACGCCGCATTTCTCCGATTGCCGTTCGGACCGCAATTGCCATGGCCCATGTTGTGAATTGACTGCGCCCTTCAAATGTATCCAGACTCGCCAGAATTCTAAGCAGAGCATCCTGAACAATATCTTCGACGAAAGCATCATCGATCCCACGATTACGTAGAGACTTTCGCAAACCCCGGACAAGAATTTCACGGAGCTGCGAGATTGCCTCGTCCCGAATTGAGCCTTCGGAACTGAGTCTCTGAATCCAGTTCGTGGTTGCCACCATGACCTTCTTCTCTTTAAACGATGAATCGTAGATGATCGCACGTCTACGTCCCAAAGTGAAGTGACCTCTCAGTAATTCTTCATCCACTGCTCAACGCTGGCGTTGCCTTCAAGGTAATTTATGGATTGCAGAAACTCGTCCGTAGCGGTGAGAGTCTGCGCGAACGGCTTGTTCTTGTTTCTTCCGAAGTTAAAAAAGCCGTGCGGGTAGCCCGCATAAAGTTTTAAGTCACAGCGATTTCCGGCTTTGCGCATCTGCTGGTGAAAGTATTTCGAACCTTGCAACAGAAAATCTTCAGTCCCGAAGAACATGATCGACGGCGGCAATCCCGAACGTGCATGATGTCCCGGCGAAAGATTCACTGGATCGGTTCCCATCCGTTTTTCGAGGCCTCCATCTTCTGCCAACTTATCTTTCGGAAGAGGTTGTTGACCATTAAAGATTGCGAGTGTTACGGCAGGGTTGAACAGAACCATTGAATTTGGCAGTGAACTGATTTGCAGATCATCCCCCAGCTCTTCGTATCCTTCAATCACCCCCGTACAAGCGGCAACGTGTCCCCCAGCAGACCCACCACCAGCGGCGACGCGATTTGGATCGATATGTAAGCGTTTGGCGTTCTTTCGCACCCAACGAATCGCGGATTTACCATCTTGAACGCACTCCTTCGCAGTTGTTCCATGCTTCCGAGAAACACGATAGTCCGCCGTCATCGCGACCATGCCGCGTGATGCCAGGTAACGACACTGCTGCTCGAACTGTTTTGGTGAACCTGCCCTCCAGCCACCACCGAAAAAGAAAACAATCGCCGGTCGGGGAGCGGCGGACTTTTCACTCGGCTGGAAGATATGAATCTTCAGAACATCGTCGTCAATGGTCTTGTACACCTCTGCCGTAGAACCTTTGAAGTGCAAGTCGTTGTTCGGGTTCTTTGAATCGGCAGCCGATGAAGGAATGGAGAGTGCCACTAAAGTGAGGGCAAGCACTGAAGTTATTTTGATCATTGCCAACGCACCTAATTATTCAACTGGGCAAGGGGTGGATTTATTTCTTTTTAAACGATGGATGTGGTGCTGCGATGCCGGGGATTCTTTCGCCGGTCACTCGATGAAAACCATCAGGAGTAATTTTCTCGATTCCCGGGAAATTGTCTTCTGTTGCTGATTGCCAATGCGAGAGATTCCCCAAGAGTTTTAGTCCGGTGACTGTGATTTCCCGAGGTCTGCGTTTATCCAATAACAGATTCGTCAGGCAGTGTGGGTCTTTGATGATGTCGTAAAGTTCTTCACTGGCTCTGGGTACGTCGAAGACAAGCTCTGCTGTTGGAGTGAGTTTACCTTCGGCATGTAGTCGTTTCATTTCATCATAGGTGGGAGACCGCACGGCATCGGCAGGTGGTGTTGAAGGCAACTCCGGAACCCAATTGCGGACGTAGCGATACTGCTCGGTGCAAACGCTTCTTTCAAATGCACGATAATCATGCCAGTTGTGCTCAGAATAGACCATCGTTTGTGTTTTTGTTTCCGGGTTTTCGAGAATCGGGACAAAGGATTTCCCCTGAAACGAATCCAACTGCGACGCGTCTGCGAGTTGAATCAATGTCGGCGCGATGTCGATGGTGCTCACCAGCGAACTGCTGACTGAACCGGCTTTGACAAGTGGCGGATAACGAACGACGAACGGCGTTTTCACACCATCTTCGAGGACAGTTGTCTTGCAACGCGGAAACGGTCGACCGTTGTCGCTGATCACAAGTATCAACGTTTCGTCCAAGACTCCTTGAATTTGAAGCTCGTCGAGAACTTTCCCAATATATTCATCGAAGCGACCGATTTCGTCGTAGTACAAAGCAAGATCTTCTCGAACTTTACTCGTGTCCGGAAAAATCGGCGGGACACGAACGTCGGCAATCGTATGCGGTGGGTCGATGGCGCCTGGTTTGTAAGCTCGATGCGGGTCCGTCGCTGCCAACCAGAAAAAGAACGGCTTGTCTTTCGGCCTGTTCTTCACCACATCGACCCAATGCCCTTCTCCGCCGGGACCACCACCTGTTTTCACCAAATCCATTTGCGGAATGACCGCATTACCGAGGTGCCATTTCCCGACGGAAGCGGTGTAGTAGCCCTTCTCTCGAAGCGGCGTCGTAAAAAGTGTTTGACTTGCAGGCAATGGTAGATGAAGTTCACCTGCGCCGGTGGAATGGGGGTAGCGACCAGTGAGCATCGAGCAGCGGCTGGGGCTACAGGATGAACAGGTTAAATACGCCCGGTCAAAACGCATGCCACCTCTTGCCAACTTGTCGATATTCGGCGTCTTAATTGTCGGATGCCCATACGCACCACAGTCATCCCATGCCATGTCGTCGGCAACAAAGATGATAAAGTTCGGAGCCGCATACGTAACGTTCGACATGAAAGCCGACAGCAAAATGGCAAGCAGAATTCGTTTCATCAATTTGTGATCCGCAGATATGGAGCGTTAAAAACTGGTAAGACTTCGACTCTAAGGAAGAACCGCTTATGAACGCGAATTCTTCAGTTCTCAGAAAAGTGAGAACACGGATGTGCACGGATAAAACGGATTTTCTCAGATCCGTCTTTTGAACAGTTCTGACACCTTCAACAAAACAAGAAAATCCGTGACGACCTGTTTCATCCGCTTCAATCCGTGTTCCCTTTTTGAGGAAATTGTGGAGAACCGTCTATTTCAAACTCTTCACGACATCGATGATCTTTTGACTGTCTTGGGCCGCATTGACCTTTTCGTTTTTGTAAGCAACTTTGCCGTTTTGATCGACGACGAACGTCCATCGTTTCGCTGTTCCGCCACGCGTCAGGACTTCTTCTTTCCCATCAATTTCGCAAGTGATTGACTTTTCGACTTTAGTAAAGGGGACACCAAATGCCATCGCAACGATCCCTTTCGGATCGGCGAGAAGCGCGAAGTTCAGATCGTGGGCCTTCTTGAACAACTGATGATTTCGCACAGAGTCACCACTGACGCCGACAACCTCGACGCCGATGTCTTCCAGCTTGCCAAGATCATCGCGGAATCCGCAGGCCTGTTTCGTGCAACCACCTGTCATATCAGCAGGATAGAAATAGACAACGACGATCTTCTTGCCAAAGTGGTCGCTCGCTTTCCAATCGCTACCGGAATCGTCTTTGACAGTAAATTCCGGAGCCTTTTCGCCAATCTTCAGACTAAAGTCGATGGCAAAAGCAGTTTGTGACAGCAACGCAAAAGTCACAATTGCAGAAAGTGTCTTCTTCATATTCATTCTCCAAATTCAGGTAGGATTATCAGGGGGGGGACATCGAGGATACGCTTCCCGGTGGCGACTCACAAGTGAATGGTGATATGATTTACGGTTTTGTCACACTCTTAAAGTGTGTGGCAAAGCATCTCATCTTCACACTCATTCTATAAACAACGAGTACAAAATCATGGCAGAAAATAAAACACGAGAGACAGACAACTGTGTTAACGATTTTCTAAGCGGTGTCGAAGACGATGGTGTCCGCGAGGATTGCGAGAAACTCATTAAAATCATGGAGAAGCTCACCAAGGCGCCTCCGAAGATGTGGGGGACGAGTATTATTGGATTTGGAACATACCACTACAAATATGCGTCAGGTCGAGAAGGTGACATGATGCTCTCGGGTTTCTCACCACGCAAGAAAAACCTGTCTCTCTACGTGACATGTAATCTCGACGAACATGCAGAGTTATTGGAGAAGCTTGGGAAATTCAAACGTGGAAAGGGCTGTCTTTACGTGAAGCGGCTCGAAGATATTCATCTCCCGACGTTAAAGAAAATGATTCGGACATCGATTAAGGATCTGAAAGCGGCGGAGCCGAAGTGACTTCACTCAAGCGGTTCCAACCCGACTCGCGGGCAAATTTTCAGCAACGGGCATTCCGCACATTGAGGTCGACGGGCGATGCAGATTTGGCGACCGTGGTGAATGAGTCGATGCGAGTAGTTGATCCACTCTTTCTTTGGCAGTACCTCACACAGTTCGCGCTCGATGATCTCCGGATTTTGGCTCTCTGTGAGGCCTAGGAGATTTGAAATTCTGCGAACGTGTGTGTCGACAACAACGCCGCTGGGGATTCCGAATGCGGTTCCGAGTAGAACATTCGCCGTCTTCCGACCGACACCAGGCAGCGTAATTAACTCTTCCACCGTTCGTGGAAGTTCGCTGTCGTATTCTTCAACGAGCCTTTGCGCCATACCGCGCAGGTTGTTTGCCTTGGCTCGGAAAAACCCCAGTGACTTCACGATTTTCTCTACTTGCGGTTGAGTCGCCTTCGCCAATGATTCTGCATCAGGGAACTTTTTGAAGAGCTTAGGAGTGACAGAATTGACCCGTTCGTCAGTGCATTGCGCGGAGAGAATCGTTGCCGCGAGTAGTTGAAATGGTGTTTCGTGCAGCAACGCGCACTCAGCGACGGGATAATGTTTCCGCAGTCGAGTGATGACCTTACGGGCGTGTTTCTTTCTGGCATCAATTGTATCAGGCATCAACATCAATCTGTTTCGAGTCTTTGACAGCAAACTCGCAGTGTTTCGAAGCTTTCCGAAAAATGCAAATCTATTCACAAAATCGGTTAGACACTCCTCCAGCAACCGCGCTAGAATTCTTTCAACCGACACACCAAAGTGAACGTCCTCAGGCAACGAACGGAGTAGCAATGTCAATCAACGGCGATGATCCCAGACTCGCCGAAGCAATTGAGATGTTCAACCAACAAGATTTTTTTGCGTGCCACGATGTGCTCGAAGAAATTTGGTCCGAGACACTCTCGGAAGAACGAGTTTTTCTTCAAGGGCTGATCCACGCAACGGTCGCTTTATTTCATTATACAGAAGGCAATCTCGGCGGCGCTCGTAAGATGCACGACTCGGCGGTTGGCTACCTTTCACCGTATCAACCGTCATGTTTGAATATCGAGGTCACTCAGTTTTTACAAAATTTTGATGCCTGCTTTGCTCCGCTACTTGGTCAACACGACACCTACCCTGAAAGTGTCGCCGTTGATGAATCACTCATCCCCCAACTCGCTATTTGCGATTGATCGAAATATCCAGATGCCCCAGTTCACTACAAAATCAACAGCTCATCACCGCTCTCCCGAAACTTGGTTGCCGGTTATCATTCTTGCTGAGACGACAGTATTGCCAGGAGTGACGACTCCGATCCAGACGATGAACAGGAAAACCCAGGCGGTCTTTCGCAAGGCATACCGTGAACGGAAGAATGTTGTGTTCGCTCCCCAAAACTCCTCCGAATGGTTCTCCGACATAGGATGCCTTTGCCAAATGTCCGCCTGGAGTGGAGCGAACACTCAAGATCCGATGGTGATCATAAGAGGATTAAAACGCGTCCGTATTGCAACTTTCGATGAGGCAAAAGAATCTGTGAGGATCGACAATGCCACCGATTATTATCCAATAAAGACACAACAGGGCCGTAACGTACGTCGGGCGGAATTATTGAAAACGTTCTTCTCACGATTCCCAGAACAGGTCGAAAATCAGATCGTTAGACCACTTTTAGCACGCGATCTTCCGTTCGGAACTCTCTGCGACTTACTTTCGGTCAATTGCCTGCTCAAGACCGACGAGTACATCGCGATACTTGGTGAACTCGACGTTGATCAGCGTTGTGATTTGGTCATGGAAATGTTGATGGATTCAAATAGGAACCTCGGAGAAATCGAGTTCCCTCCACCGTTCAGTTGGAACTAAAGCACTTCCAAGATCAGCTTACCAAAGCGTGTAAGTTTCTGTGATCAGTACATACATTCCGAGAACGAGATTGCTCACGGCGTGTGCGACCACGCAGAGCCAGAGGTCTTTCTTCCACATCAAAAAGACGTTCAGAAGGACGCAATAGCTCAACGCCGCGAACCATTCTGGATGTGCTGCCGTAAAGAATAACGTTACAGCAAGAAACGAAGTCCTGTTGAAAGTCCCGATGGGAACCTTCTCCCAGTCTTCGGAGATGATCCAACGTGCGAGAAACCCACGCCAGAAAATCTCTTCAATTACCGGCACTAGCAGTGCTAACCCCATCATCCTGACGAAAACAAACCCGTAGGCGAATGCCGGTTGAGTGAACGCTTCAAACGGATTGAACGCCTCGCGTGGATTTGGATACAGCCACTTCGGGAGGAACTCAACGAGTTTCGATTCCAGGTTCAGGTGACACAAACCAATCCAAAGAGCGATCCCGATGATCCCGACAACGACGGCGCTTGCCACTCGCCAATGAGGAACAAGAATCGTGGAATTCTTCAAGCTTCGCCAGGTAAAAACACCTGCCAGGAGAACTGTCAGTGAATAGTTAAGCGGATAGAACTGCGGCCATTGCGACGCAAGCGTGGTGCCTCCCACATAGATCACGAACGGGAGCACGTACGCTTTTTCCATCACCCTGAATTCCGCCCGGTCGAACTTGGTGACTCGAAGGAATTCACCAGGACACGGAGTTGTTGGAGTTCGGAAAGAATCTTCGGAACGTCGTCGAGGTGGACCTGATTTGGACCATCACTTAGAGCGTTGTTGGGGTCGGGGTGAGTTTCCAGGAAGACACCATCGCAGCCCACCGCAACAGCAGCGCGAGCGAGGAACGGCACCATCTCTCTGTTCCCACCTGTTGTACCCCCGCCAGGACGTTGAACGCTGTGCGTCGCATCGAAAATGACCGGGCAACCCATCTCCTGCATGATCGGAACGCATTGGAAGTCGTTCACCAGTCGACCGTATCCAAACATCGTCCCTCGTTCGGTCAGCAAGAGATTCTCCAAACCGCTTGCCTGACATTTTCGAACGGCATGGATCACGTCTTCTGGTGCGAGAAATTGTGGTTTCTTAATATTAACGACACGTCCGTGTTTCGCCGCTGCCTCTGCAGATGCAACGAGAAGATCGGTTTGCCGAGCAAGAAATGCCGGAATTTGAAGAATCGAGCAGACGCTGGCAACCGGCTCTGCTTGCTCTGGGGCATGGAGATCGGTCGTGACAGGCAGACCAGTTTCATCATGGATAAGAGAGAGGATTTCCAGACCTTTTTCCAGACCGGGACCACGATAACTGTCAATGCTGGTCCGGTTTGCTTTGTCAAAGCTCGCCTTAAAAACCAGCTGGATGTCCTGCTCGCTCGCCAGATCGGCAAGCCGCAAAGCGATCTCGCGAACCGATGATTCACTCTCAATAACGCAAGGACCAGCAATCACAAGCAGCGGCTGCTGCCCACCGCAAAGGTACTCACCAATTCGAACAGGTGTATTCGGCATGAGACGTCCGTTTCTCTCTGAAATCATTCAGTTATTTCGCAGTTGCAAATTGCTTGTATGCTTTTTCGATGTCGTCCTTGCTGGTCTCTCCACCATGCACGAACAGGGCGTATTTGAAGTTCAGCTTCTCGCCGTCGGTTTTCAACACGCGGCGGTGTGGCTCTTGTTGATCGTCTCTGCCTTTTGTGTACGCGCCAGCACCAAATGGGTTCACTGAGAAGAGTCCGTAGTTGCGGACGTGGTAGCGTGACTTCCAGGGATTCGCCGGATGATCCATCATCGTCACACCGAAGACGTGACCATCAATCGGGCCTTTGTAATCGACCCAACGTGAAGTTCGCCCCCATGCTTCTCCGGTTCCGTTGGCTCCATCGGCATTCGTGATGGGACCACCGGCAATCATTTCCCGCATACTGTTCGGCAGACGAATTGCGAACATGCCTTCCTTCGTATCGAGAATTTCGACCTCTTGATCAGGCGCACAGAAGGTGACATCGTAAGTCATCAGTCGATTTGAATAGATCGCAATTGTGGTTGCTTCTTTCAAAAGTGTCTTGCCATCGGCATCGACCCAATT
>DAOUPA010000137.1 GCA_030626405.1 Planctomicrobium sp. | reverse complement strand
CTCCAAGGAGTGGGGATGTACTTTTCCAGCCGCGAAGATGAAGCGGATCCCGAATCCCGGAAGCTGGTGGCAATTGCAGGCGGAGTGTTGGCTGTGGCAGGACTGGTCTTAATGATTTGGCCAACCACGGGTGTTGTGACGATTTCCTGGTTGCTGGCCGGCGTAACTCTGGTACTGGGCTGCGTGATGGTGTACGTCGCAACAAAATTACGACGATTCAAAAAACACATCGGCAAACCAAGTTGATTCTGCATATTATCGAACCTCGTTCACTTGTTGGTTCGACTCGATGTTCAAGAGGCTAACCTGTCACCGCGGAGTCACACGACTACTTCACAACGCCGATCACTAAAACTTCAATTGGACGCGGGTGTGGCACATCCAGTCGCAGTTGTCGATGTCGATGGGAGTCACCTTGACGTACGATGTATCCCAATGGCTCACCTCGAAGCCAACTTCCAGATTCTTGGTGACGTCCCAGATGAGATTACCAAAGAAGAACTGATTGCGATTGATGCGCGCGGCCAGCAGGCCAGGGGTGATCGTGCTATCCAGGGGAGCGTCGATGCCGTAGCCAAAATGGGAGTGCAGACACTCGTTCCAATGAACGTAAAACTCCCCCCTCCTGTTCAACAAATGTTTTCGACGTTAACTCGTTGATTGAATCGGAGTTCCGTCTGGAAAACTGAGATCAGAACTGAGTGACAGAATTGAAGCCTTTCAATTACTACGAGAAATGGACCGTTTTCTGATTTGAGTCCGAGTTTTCCATACGTTTTCTGCTTCAGCGAATCAGTCCCAAGTACGCCATACGTTTCTTCGGAATTTGGACTGATTCGGCTCCGATCTTGGGAAGTCTCAAAACGCAGTAAAACGTACAGGCGTTCTCTCAACGTTTCTTCGGAATCCGATCCAACTCATGCCAAGAGCCAGATGTCATCCGGAAGTCGTGAACTCCTGAGGCATCATCTCAACTTTTACCAACTTTGACCATTTCCGAATTTTTATCCGCAGTGGTAATGGGAATGAACGGCTCGCGAGTTGGTCTTGGAGGTCCAGCATGGGTTTGTATCGCCTTTGAGCTTTGTTTCCCGCAGTGTGCCGCTTTTTAAAGGGTATTCAGTGCTGCGAACGTGGCATATTTGCACAAGACAAACTCACCATGGTCGAGACCTGTCGCGAAAATGACTAGAATGCCGTGAGACAGCACTGCGGAAGGTCTGAGACGCGGGCAGCCTTAGCTTGGTATCTTGGTGTCAGCCGGGCTCGTGTCACGCAGGTGCTTAAGAGGCTCACTGGCGTTGAACGCGAGTCCGAGTCCGCGAATAATTCAGAACGTGATGCAATACTCCGAACTATTGCTGTCTTCCGCTGCTCCGCAAATACTTGAGAACTTTTCTGCGGCCACGCTGGATTTGTTGGCTCATTAATTCTCGGGCCTTTTCGTGGTCTCGACGTTTGAATGCATCAAGCAGTGCCTGCTTTCCAGTGCACGTTCTGTCAGCTACTTCGTGAGTCAGTAGTTGAGGATCGTCGCGCTGTGCATCGAAGATTTGCCCAATGGCGCGGTGCTCGTGAGTGACTTTCGCCAAAAGTGGATTACGAGCCGCTTCAATCAGCAATTCATGGAATCGCTGCTCCGTATCCAGCCAAGCGTGCATTTGCCGCTTCGTGGCATGCTGCGTTTGCCGCTGCATGATCTGGTCAGCAATATCCTGAGCCTCTCGAAGAATCGATGACAACTCGTGAAGTTGATGGTCGTTGATGTACCGCGCTGCCTCTCCGGCAGCACAGCTTTCCAATGCATCTCGTAGCACGTAGAGGTTATCGAGATCCTGCGGATCGGTCTCGCGGACAAAGGCACCGGAACCGGGGATATGCTCGATAAGTCCTTCAGTTGCAAGTCGGTGAATAGCCTCCCTCACCGGAATCACGCTCACGCCGATTTCGTTAGCAAGCGCTCGGTTCACGAGTCGGTCGCCAGGGGCCAGCTCGCCAGAGGACAGCATTTTCCGAATGTGATCGTACGATTTCTCGGCGAGGGTCGGTTCCATACTCTTGCCTTTGATTTTCTCTCGGACCTTGAATTCGTAGCCCTAGTTGTTTATGTTATAACATTGAATAACATCCTGGGCAAGCGTATTTCATTCGAGTTCCTGAACTCTGTGAGCAACATGAGGATCGAACCATGCCTCGTTGGCTGAACCGATATCTAGCATTCGTTGTCGGTGTTTTGCTTATCCTGAGTGCGTGGATAGACGCTGTTGCGGAAACGCGACCGAATGTGCTGTTCATTGCTGTCGATGATCTTCGACCTGAGCTCGGGTGCTACGGCGAGTCGCACATTCACAGTCCGAACATTGATGCGCTCGCCAGGAGTGGTCGGCTGTTTGAACGGGCGTATTGCCAGCAGGCGGTTTGCAATCCTTCGCGGACGAGTCTGATGACGGGGATGCGCCCAGACTCGATCGGGGTTACGGGGAATCACTCGCACTTTCGGGATAAGCATCCTGATGTCGTCACGTTGCCGCAGCACTTCAAGCAACATGGCTACCTCGCAGCAGCCATCGGCAAGATTTACCACGGCGTGTTTCCGGACGGAGCCAGTCTCACTAAATGGGACACGATGGGTGATCCGGAGAGCTGGTCGGTGCCCGCGGTTCGATTCGGACCGCGGTACTACTACACCGAAGAGGGCATCGCAGCCGCGAAGGGTGTCTACCAGAAGGTCTACCGGCCAATGAATCCCGGGCCAGACGACTGGACGAAAAAGCTCGTCTTCGGGCCAGCGACCGAATCGCCCGATGTTCCGGATAACGTCCTTTACGACGGGCAAGTTGCGGATGCCGCGGTGGAGACGCTGCGCGAACTGCAGGGGACCGACAAGCCGTTCTTTCTAGCCGTCGGTTTCATCAAGCCGCATTCTCCGTACATCGCTCCGAGAAAGTATTTCGATCTCTACGAAGACGTCGCGCTGCCGAAGCATACAGAATTTCCAGCCGATGCCCCGAACTTTGCGGGACACGGTTCGGGGGAACTGCGTCGTTACACGGATCAGCCAAAGAACGGTGTGATTTCTAACGACAGACAGCAGCGCGTGCGACAGGCATACTTCGCGTGCATCAGTTACATCGATGCTCAGATCGGCCGTGTGCTGGATGAACTCGATCGATCCGGGCTCAGCGACAACACAATCGTCGTGCTCTATGGCGATCACGGTTATCATCTTGGCGAACAGGGACTATGGGGCAAGACCACTAACTTCGAACTCGATACGCGCGTGCCACTGATCGTACGTTCTCCCAGAATGAAGGCCGCTGGCGAGTCAAGCACGTCACTGGTTGAGCTGGTCGATCTTTATCCGACACTCGCCGAATTGGCCGGTTTACCGATTACGGATCAGCTCGAAGGCAAGAGTTTTGTTTCGATCCTGAAAGACCCGGCTCAGATCACGAAGACCGCTGCACTCAGTCAGTATCCGCGAGGAGGCGGTCTGATGGGCTACTCGATGCGGACTTCAACGCACCGGCTGACACAATGGGTGTATCGTCCGACTGGCGAGATTCGAGCGACCGAGTTGTACGACTACGCGGACGGGCTCATCGAAACGAAGAACATCGCGGGCGATTCGCCTCAGATCGTCGCGAAGCTTGCCGCTCAGCTCACATTGGTAGCCGGACTCACGGGAGATCGGGCGGCCGAGAGTCCAGCCACCGATGCCAAAACTGTTGTGACTTCGGCTACGGTCAGCTTTGAGCAATGCAAAGCAGGCCGGTTCGACGAACTGGAAACAAAGATCGGCACATGGACGCCAACGGCCGGCACTACTACCGTTGATGACAAGCACGCAAAGACTGGCAAGCACTGCCTGCAACTGACTGGCGGCAAACAGACAAGCGTCACGCTCGATCTTACCGACGCCGCCGACACGACGGGAGAACTTAGCTTCTGGGCCGAACGCTGGACGAAGCGGACTCCGTTTTCCTTTCGCATCGAGAAGAACTCTGGCGATGGTTGGAAAGAGGTTCTTAACGGCGACAAGGAAGTTCGCGTTGGCCGCGCCTTTCTTTCTCACGTCAAAGTACCGCTCATGGACGGCAGTATTAAACAGTTACGTTTTACGGTCACGAGTCCGCCGAATTCCGGAGTTCTGATCGACGATATCCGTATTGCGCCCGCTCGACCGCAGAAGATTGTGTCGGTAGAAGTCGAACCACTCACTGTCCCAGCGTTGGTTGGTGTTGAAACGAGCCCACTGCTGAAACTGAAAGTCGAAACCATCGGGCAACTGAATCCGATTTCGTTGACGGAATTGCAAGGAACACTCGAAGGCACAACCGATAGCAAAGATCTGCATTCGCTATCGGTCCACTTTGGTCAATCTGATCGCTTCTCAGATGCCGAGAGGGTTCGGCGACTTGGTAACAAACGATCGGATAGCAAACCGTTTGTGTTTTCCAGTCCGACAGGTTCCTGCGAGTTGACCGAGGGCACGAATTACATCTGGATTGCCTGCCAACTCAGCAAGAACGCCAACATCGACCACCGAGTCGGCGCGGCGTGCAAGCAGGTCACGTTCTCCAACAGCAAAAAGGTTACTTTCGATACTGCCGCTTCGATTCAGCGGATGGGAATTGCCATGCGAAACCGTGGAGATGACGGAGTTCACACTTACCGCATCCCCGGTCTGGCGACAACGAACAAAGGGACATTAATAAGTGTTTACGATGTCCGGCGTCGTACTGGCGGCGACCTCCCCGGAGATATCGACGTCGGTATGTCACGTTCAATTGATGGCGGACGAACATGGGAGCCAATGCAGGCCATCATGGATATGGGAGATGATCCAGAGTGGAGGTACGATGGCATCGGCGATCCAGCTGTGCTTGTTGATAAGAAGACCAGCACAATCTGGGTAGCAGCGACATGGAGTCACGGAAACCGATCGTGGCGAGGTTCGGGACCGGGACTGAAGCCGGAAGAGACCGGTCAGTTGATGCTGGTTCGTAGCGATGATGACGGACTGACGTGGTCCAAGCCGATCAATATCACCTCTCAGGTGAAGCATCCCAAGTGGTGCTTCATCCTTCAGGGGCCGGGAAAAGGCATCACGATGCGCGACGGCACAATCGTCTTCGCCGCCCAGTATCAGGACCCGCCCGAACAGAAGCGACTGCCGCACTCGACGATTATCTACTCAAAAGATCACGGCAAGACGTGGCAAGTTGGCACCAGCGCGTTTGACGACACCACGGAATCACAGGTCGTCGAAATCGAGCCCGGCGTGCTGATGCTCAATTGCCGCTACAACCGCAAGGCCGTGCGGGTCGTGATGACAACTCGGGACATGGGCAAAACATGGCAAAAACACACGACATCGGAGCGGTCACTGATCGAACCCGGTTCGTGCATGGCAAGCCTGATCGATGTTGATCAGGAAGTTGGGAAAGACGTCGGCGGATGGCTGCTGTTCTCCAATCCAGACAGCACTCGAGGCCGACACCACATCACGATCAAGGCTTCGCCCGATCACGGCCTAACATGGCCCAAAGAACATCGACTGCTACTGGATGAAGAGACCAGTGCGGGTTACTCGTGCATGTCGATGATCGACGAGAATACGATCGGCATCCTCTACGAAGGCAGTCAGGCTCACATGACGTTCCAGCGGATTCCGTTGAGCGATCTTGTAGGCAAAATGGGCATTCCTGTCCGCCCTGCACCGAATGCGTCCGAGCAAATCCTGAAACTGCCTCGCGTCTTTGGCAGCCACATGGTCCTGCAGGCGGATGCAGAGATTCCCGTGTGGGGACATGCGAAAGCGGGTGCCAAAGTGACCGTGTCGTTGGGAGACGACTCTCATACCGTCGTCGCTAATTCGAACGGCGAATGGGCTGTTCGTTTTCTCGCCCGAAAGGCCAGAGCGACGCCTTCTACGATGGTGATCGAATCCGCGGACGAGCGAATCCAATTCACTGACGTTTTGGTTGGGGAAGTCTGGGTTTGTGCCGGACAGTCGAATATGGAGTGGACTCTCAGTCAATCCGCGAATGGCGGAGACGAATTGTCCAAGGCCAATCATTCACAATTGCGACTTTTGCATCTGGTCAGTGGAGTTCGCGGTAGTTCGGGCAGTTACACACAGAAGCATCTGTCCCGGTTGACACCAGAGACATATTGCGACGGTGAGTGGAATGTTGCATCCGCCGACTCTGGGCGCGCGTTCTCAGCGGTGGCGTGGTATTTCGGACGGCAACTGCAGGAAGAACTGAAAGTCCCGGTCGGCCTAATTTGCCCGGCCGTTGGGGGCACTCCAGCCGAAGCATGGATTCCTCGCGAAGCTCTCGAAGCCGATCCCGATCTGAAGGGGCTTGTTGCCGGCAACTGGCTAAACAACGAACGCCTGGGTGCTTTCTGCCGCACTCGAGGAGTGCAAAATCTGCTCGCTGCCATTCAGGCTGGCGAACGAATCCCTGGTGACGAGTTCGGTCCGAATCATTCTTTCAAACCCGGTTTCATGTGGGACTCCGGAATCGATCCCCTAATTCCGTACGCGATTCGCGGAGCCATCTGGTATCAGGGCGAGTCGAACGCTGAGACTCCGTCGCGAGTCCGCGAACACGGTCGGCTGTTCCCCTTATTGATCAGCCAATGGAGGAAGCAGTGGGGACAGGGCGACTTCCCCTTTCTTTACGTGCAGCTACCGGCATTGAATCGACCGGAATGGCCGTGGTTCCGCGAAGGACAGCGCCGTTCGCTGAACCAAATCAAGAACATCGGCATGGCCATTACGATCGATACGGGCCATCCGTCGAACGTACATCCGACTTTGAAGAAACCGGTTGGACAACGGCTGGCGAAATGGGCGTTGGGGACGACATATCAGTCGAAGTCACACGCGACGTACTCAGGGCCATTGTTTGATGTCGCTGAGCGAGAAGGTGACTTAATGGTAGTTTGGTTCAACCATGTTGGGGACGGTCTGAAGTCAGACGACGAAAAACCGCTGCGCTACTTTGAAGTTTCCGGCGAGGACGGTGTCTTTCACACGGCGAACGCGAAGATCATTGACAGCAACACGGTAGCCGTTTCAAGCCCGAGCGTTCCCGAGCCATATGATGTGCGTTACGCGTGGGTTCCGTATCCCAATCCTGTGGTGAACCTTTTCAACACCGCTGGCCTGCCAGCATCACCGTTTACGACGGAAAGTCCAGAGACGGTCTTCGCTCGGCGCACGGCCGCATCAGAACGCCCCAACATTCTGTTTATTGTCTCGGAAGACAACAGCGATCACCTCGGGTGCTACGGCGAGCGGCGTGTCCATACACCTTATCTGGATGCTCTGGCGGCCGGAGGCGTCCGTTACACACGGGCCTATGTGCCGTATTCGGTCTGCAGCCCATCTCGCGCCGCGTTTCTGACCGGACTCTACACGCGGCAGACCGGACACATCGGTCTGGCAACTCACCGATTCTCGATGTACCGAGACTTCAAGACCATGCCCGCCCGTTTTCAGCAGGCCGGATACTACACCGGGTTCCTCGGCAAGACCCACATCAATCCGGAACGGCTGGTGGAGGACTATGTTGACTACCGCGCTATTCGGAACTCCAACTTCGGTAAGACAATCAGCATCGAGACGTATGCCGAAGAAGCCAGCGTTGTGATGCAGAACGCTGCCGAAAGTAAGAAGCCATTTCTTCTGATTATCAATTATGCCGATGCTCACCGCCAATTCGTCGGCAAATCGAAACACGGATTCCCAACGAGACAGGTCGCTGACGCAATTGCACCGTTCCCGTGGATCGGTTCCGACACGCCGCATCTGCGTGAGGAACTCCGGGACTATTTCAACTGCATGAACCGCCTCGATGAGGGCGTTGGCATGGTGCTCGACAAGCTTGACGAAACCGGAAGCCGCGATAACACATTGGTGATATACATCAGCGATCACGGCGCGGATTTCCCGCGGGGTAAAGGCAGCATCTACGAAAACGGTACACGGATTCCCATGATCGTTAACTACCCAAAGAGCTTTCCCAAAGGGAAGGTGGAAAGTGGGATGGTATCAACGATTGACATTCTGCCGACGATGTTGCGTGCAGCTCGTCTTCCCGTTCCTGAAAACCTGCCGGGCTTTGCTCTTCAGGACATTGACTCTGGCAAAGTTTCCCCGCGAAAGTACATCCACACCTTCACCACCGGCTCGTCGCCGAATCTGTTGTACATGCAATTCGGAATTCGAGACGAACACTACAAGCTGGTCTACAACCCGGATCGGGCGCTCAATCGGCTTGCCGAGTCCCGCTACCGCAACAGTCAGTTGCCCGCAGATCAGTATGTTCAAAGCTTTCTGAATCCACCCGAGTATGAGCTGTTCGACCTCCAGAAAGACCCCCATGAGTGGAAGAATCTGGCGGACAGCGCGGACCACAGCACGATCAGACAGCGGTTGCTCAAGGCCATGCAGGATTTTCAATGTCAGATCAAAGACCCGTTCGCCAGCAGCGAGAACATCGCCACCTTCATCGCCGAACAGAAAGAGTACCTGCACAAGCCCTATAGGAGGTCCGGGTTCCGCTGGCCGCATCTCGACATGTTCCGGAAGGCTCAGGAGGCAGATGAATGACTGGTCCGAAAAGCCGTACGACGGAGTCTTCTGGGGCGAACCGCAGCCAAGTGCTGCGTGGGAGCTTGAGTGATGTTCTGCCTGTGGAAATTCACGGCAGTCAACGCCCTCCTGTTCAATAGATGTTTTCGACGTTAGGTCTTTGTTTGAATTGAGCTTCGGTTTGCCCTCTCGCGGAACTGAGCAACAGAATTGAAGCCTCTCAATAAACACGAGAAAATGGACACACTTCTCACGCAGAGATTGACTATGAGGGAGGGGATTGAAATTTACGTGGAGGCGTTTTGAAAAGACCTGCGCAGTTTTCGGTCGAACGATTTCACCAAACCACCGACGTGAAATTTCACGTCGACTTGGTCAAATGAAAGCTTTTCGACTTCTTCAGGAATTTCTCGAATTGGTGGCAGGTGGTCGCGTTCCATGTGGCTGCGATGGTGAATGTAATAGTCGACAAATTCAGCCACGAGATGGTCGAGATGGTGTTTGCCAAAGATCACAAATTTTGCCAGGCATTCCAGTTTGATTGTTTCGATGAACAGCTCGCACCTGCATCTTCTCTGCCGCAGGCCGGGTTCACGCAGACGATGAGCAAGCGGTTTCCGTTTTGAGTGGCGTCCAGATACCGATGCGCGATGGTATCAAACTGGCTGCACACGTCTACAAGCCAAGGGAGATGACGGGCACGTTCCGACGGCCGCCCATGCTTCACAAGAACGCGTTTGACACCGCGCTCATCAAACCAGGCAGGATCATCCGATAGTTGCGTGCTTGCCCCGATAGGCTGCTGGGGTCAGGCCCAAGTGGGATCGAAATGCACGGTAGAAATTGGGCAAGTCACGATAACCGATGTCGCTGGCGACGCGTTTGATTGGTAGATCTGTCTCACGCAGTAGACGCGCCGCTTTCTCGAATCGCATGTTGTTGAAAAATCGACCCGGTGAGATTCCAAACTGGTCTCTAAAAACTGCGCGAAAGTAGCTTGGCGACAGATTGACATGCTCTGCCATCTCTTCAAGCGATACGTCGCGGTGGAGTTGTCGCTCCAGCCATTGGCTAAGTCCGTCTAACGTGGCCCGCCGGGGGTGGGTGATCGGCTCCTGGACGATTCGTGATTCCAACTCCGCGAGGATCAGCATCGTGATTGCCTCGCGCATTACATGCAGGGCAGGTGACGGCGGCTGAAAGTGCAGATTCACGGCTCGCTCGATGTCTTGCTCTACGGGATCGGTTGCCTGGATCTGGTAGACCTCGACACCTCCCCGGCTGGCCAGGAGGCGCTGAAGGGGCCGTGGGTACGGCGTCGGCCTTTGCTCCAAATCAAAATGCTGCACGGAGGCAAGGCTGCTCGACATCAACGATTGTCCTACAAATTCGGTTTGCGGAAAAATTAGCACGCCACTGCCGCCGATCAGAGTCAGATCGCGACGATCCATAATCCGCAACACAACCTTGCCGCTATGCACCCAGAACAGATCAAACCACGACCACCGCACCGGCCCGAAACGCTCGTGTGGTCTGAGCGTGCTGAATTGATGGTTTTCAAACGTCAGCATGAGAGATCTCCAGGGGGGCAGGAATGACAAGAGATAATCAAATATGACAATATGCCTGAGTCCAATATACAGCAATAATAGGTCTGTTGTATCAATGATTTAGTCACAATTAACAATTTGACTTGAACGGATCTCTCTCATGCCCGCTTCCTCTGAAACACTCGCTGCTGCCAAGGCCGACTTCGACCGCGATGGTTATGCCGTCATTCGTGGCTTCCAGACCACCGATGAAGTTCAGCAACTCGAAGAGGAGATCTCTCGCTACGTCCGCGACATATTGCCTCATCAACCGTCCGACGCTGCGTTCTACGAAGACAAGAGCCACCCTGAAACGCTCTTCCGACTGAGCTGTTTACAGGATTTCAGTTCGTACTTCGCCCAGATACCGAAGCAGGAGCGTTTCGTCGATCTTAGTGCCATGCTTCTGAAAGATACGGTCGTCTCGAAAGGAATACAGTTGTTCGGCAAGGCGCCAAGGGTCGGCAACGAAACGCCCTCGCATCAGGATGGTTACTATTTCACTCTCGAACCGAACGAGGCTCTAACGGTATGGCTGCCACTGGATCGGACGGACGAGGAAAACGGCAGCATCTGCTACGTTCCCGGGTCGCACAAGCGAGGTCTGTTGCCGCATGGTCGAGGCGACACATTCGGTTTTTCACAGGGCCTGCTAGACTATACTGACGAAGATCGCGCGACCGAGGTCACGATCGTCGCCGATCCTGGCGACCTGATTGTTCATCACAGCCTGACCATCCACCGCGCCGATCCAAACCGGAGCGACCGTCGTCGATGGGCGATTGGGCTCGTCTACTATGCTGGCCGAGCCAAGGTCGATACGGCTGCCCGCGAGGCCCGGGATCGGGTGACGAAGGAAGAGTGGGAAGCGGCGGGCAAAGTATAAGAGCACTTTTGGGTGAGCGTTACCATCTCGTTTCACTCGCAGTTGTGGCCCGCAAAGAGGTGATTCACAGTCGCATTGACGCGAGACACATTGACTGGACCGAGTCGCCGTTTCCGTTTGCAGTGTTAGGCACCAACAATACAAGGACGATGTCCATGAAGAACTTGCTCACGTTTCTGTTACTTCTGTTGACTACTGGGATCAGCTACTCCGCAGAGTCTCCTCATTTCGAGGGCTACGCCAATGGATCTGACGGCTCCCCGACCGTCTCGGAATGGATGCAAGGTGGCCCAACCGGCATCCTGCCGGTTGACAACAAATACGGCAGCGATGGCAGCGTGTTCGTCGCAAGAATTCACTGGTCAAAACCAAACCAGAACGTGTGAGGAACGAAGAAGAGAATCTCGCGATGTTAGAAGTTGACGAGCCAGCATCCTTGGGAACCGAACCCGTACAGGAACCGAGTCTATGCTTGAAAGAATAATGCCGAACAACGTTGCCGCCTCATTGGTTTTCCGCATCCTGGCGTTTGTTTCTCTGACGTTCGTTTCAACGGAACGGGCAGCGGCCGATAAATCCGTACCGAATGTGTTGTTGATTACGTCAGAAGACAATGGGCCGGAGCTGGGCTGCTACGGCGATCCTTTTGTTCGTACGCCTCATCTCGATCGACTGGCGACGCAAGGAGTGCGGTTCGAGCGAGCGTTCGTGGCGACAGCCAGTTGCAGTGAATCTCGAGCAGCACTGCTCACAGGACTCTATCCGCATCAGAACGGACAGATCGGTCTGGCGTCGCATCACTATCGCATGTTTGGCAAGCTGCCCAATATTGCCAGCCGACTGAAGAAGCGAGGTTATCGAACGGGAATCATCGGCAAACTGCATGTGAACCCTGAGTCGGCGTTTCCATTCGACTATCGTCCTTCTGTTTCCAGGAGCAATACGTTTTCGCACCGTGATGTAAAGCGTGTGGCCGAACTGGCCAGCGAGTTCTTCACGGCTGCGGACGCCCCGTTTTTTCTGATGGTCAATTACGCGGATGCGCATCTGCCATTCCTGCGCCAGCAGCAAGGGTTACCTCAATCACCGCTGTCGGCCGACGACGTGCGTCCATTACCGTGGATTGGGATCGACAATCCTCGAGTACGAGAGAGCCAGGCCAACTACTACAACTGCATCATGCGGATGGATGAAGGTGTCGGTCGATTGCTCGCAGCACTCGACAAAGCCGATCGAACGAAGGATACGCTGGTCATCTATCTCGGCGACCACGGTGCTCAGTTTCCACGAGGCAAACTGGCGAGCTACGAATCAAGTCTTCAAGTGCCGTTGATTGTTCGCTTCCCCGGTCGTATTCCGACTGGAAAGGTGCGCAAAGAACTCGTGAGTTCCCTCGATCTGCTACCGACCATTCTCGAATCGGTTGGCTCGCAGAGTGCCCCGGAGTTGCCCGGACGTTCGCTGCTGCCTCTGATGAATCAACGAGAAGGCGATTGGCGAGACTTCCTGTTTACCGAATACCACGGGCACTATCCGCCACTCTATTTTCCGCAACGGACGGTCAGTGACGGGCGATACAAGTTGATCGTCAATCTTCTCCAGGATCGTGTGAATCCGGTGGCGATGACCTGCAGCCAGATGGATCGGCCGCCTCATCCGCCTTATGTGACGGCAAGCGATGTTTCCGCCGCGCAGGAAGACGTGCAACAGGCTTACACGACATGGCGCGATGCGCCACCTGTTGAGTTGTATGACCTGCAAACAGATCCGCATGAATGGCGAAACCTGGCCGATGCCCCATCGCTGGCGAATGTCAGGACACGGTTACTTGCCGAACTTCGTCGCTGGCAGAAACAAACGAATGATCCGCTGTCTGATCGTGCGAAACTTGCCAGGCTCACATCCGAACACGACGCGTTGGCGAAGCCCTACCGTCGACCGAAGGTCTCTCCATGGAAGTACACGGATTATCTGACGACAGCCATACAGCAATCAGTCGCACAAACATCAAAGCCGAAAACTCTGACGAAGGGTGGCGTTGTGATGACGTTTGACGACCGGAACTTTGGCGACTGGGTCAAGGCGATTCCTCTGTTCGATGAATTTGGAGTGAAGGCGACGTTTTTCATCAACGGCGATATTGACGCTGCAGCGCTCGGCGCGATTCAAATTCTGCAAAGCCACGGGCACGTGATTGGTTCGCACAGCGTCAACCACCTGAAGGCCGTCGAATACTGTGAGGAAAAATCAACGGACGAATTCCTGCGGCATGAGATTCAACCACAACTCAGGCAATTGAATTCGGGTGGCGTTTCGCCTTCTTCATTTGCCTATCCGATGAGCCGCAACAACGAGATCACGGATAAAGCACTGCTCACTCTCTTTCGCCATGTTCGCACGGGCCGCAACATTCGCGAGGGGGAACGAATCTCGGAAGACGAGATGTTTTTCGTTCACGCGAACGAGATCCAAATACATGGCTGCTTGTATGCGAAGAATATCGATCGTGCTCCAGAAAGAGCTGACTGCACCTTCGAGCAAATCGATGCCGCGTTGACACGCGCTGCCAGTCGAAAGGAAGTCATTGTGCTCTATGCACACCGCATTTCCGAATCCGGCAAAGGCAACTTTGTCACTCCAACGGCGTTGGCGCGTGTCTTTGGCAAGGCGAAGGCGCTGGGACTGGAGTTCTACACGTTTGACCAATTGCCTTGAAGACGCAGCACTGACGGCAGGCTTGCTTCACTGAAATTCCTTGAGCAATCACCACTTCGATCTCTCGAAGCTTGTGGATGATCTGTTCGGTTGTGTAACGCACCTGAGGCATTCTTCCTTCTCCTTGTCTAAAACGGTTTCAGTATTGACCTGCTCCCAAGAAACTGTTCCAAACAAAGTGAGAAAATCCTGGTAGAATCTGGTCGTTCTTTGTTTCAGAAAGATGACCATGAAGAAGAGTAAATTTACCGATCAGCAGATCGCGTTTGCG
>DAOUPA010000374.1 GCA_030626405.1 Planctomicrobium sp. | reverse complement strand
CTGGCGATTATCACCTTCGGTCTCGATGCCGACGGGGAATTACTCGTATTCGATTACGCCGGTGGTCTTTACCGGTTGATTCCAAATCCTGTGCCGGATACTTCAGCGGAGTTCCCGAAGCTTCTGAGTGAGACGGGATTGTTTCAGGGAAAGACGGAGACGAGTACAAAAACATTACAGGGACGCGATCCGGAGGCTGGTGTCTATGAATACCAACTGAACCAACCGCAGTCGCACGACTGGGCGACAGACGCAACATACTACATCGCGATCCCTGGAACTGAATCGATTCGATTGCACAATCAACACGATCGCTGGGAATACCCAACGGGAACCGTGCTTGTCAAAACGCTTAGCGGTTTTTCTTCTAGCATCCAACCAGATCCTGTCGAGACTCAAATTTTGCATTTTGATGGACGAGAATGGCATCCATACAGTTATCTCTGGAATTCAGACAGAAGCGACGCCGACCTTGTCTCTGCTGAAGGAACGAAAATTGTTTTCACATTGCGTAGGTACATACGAGATGGTGTGGTCATTGACAAGGATCTTAAATTGAATGTCCACAGCCGATCCGAATGTTCAGCGTGTCATACGCCACAAGCCGGGAACACCCTTGGTTTCAATCTTCCCAACTTGAACAGAGAGGACCAACTCGAAGAGTTCACTCGACTCGGGGTCTTTAATCAAGAGGTGCGGAAAAACCTTGCAAAAATTCGTATGGCCTCGTCCAAAGATGATGTTTTAGAACTCAGGGCACGTTCTTATTTGGCAGTCAACTGCGCCCATTGCCATCGTCGGAATGGTCGCGGGGCCGCGCACATTGAATTTCCTTTCAAACTTCCGCAGGAGAGTACGCGGTCGATCAATGCAACTCCGACACAAGGAACGTTCGGCATTGCGAATGCGAAAATTATTGCGCCCGGTGACCCGCATCGGTCCGTCCTGTACTATCGCATGGCAACTGCCGGACGGGGGCGCATGCCGCACATCGGCTCACAAGAAGTTGATCCAGAAGGGCTGAAGTTGATCGCAAACTGGATTCGCAGCCTCGATAAAAATTTTGCACCGGACAACTCTCAAGCTAAAGAATCACAACAACTCTTCGCAGCCATCCTTAAAGGAGAGGATGCGTCTGAAACGAGAGCTGAGATCCTCAGTTCCACGATAAAGACGCTTGCCATCGCTGAGCAAATTTCGGAACACGATCCCTACGAAGATCGAAAGAAGATCGCGACCTATTTCGCAGCTTCCTCGCCGCAGCACTTACGCGGGCTATTCGAGCGTTTCCTCCCGCTTGAAGAACGTCAACAAACGTTGGGAACATCAGTCAATGCCAATGCGATTCTGGCTCAAGAAGGCGACATCGAAGAAGGAAAACGACTGTTTCATCTGGCGGAAGGGATCGCCTGTCGGAATTGTCATCAGATTGGAGAGACCGGAAAAGAGGTCGGACCGAATCTTTCCAAAATCGGCGGTCAACGAACGCGTGCGGAGATTCTCGCGAGCATTCTTGATCCATCCCGCAAGATCGACCCGAAATTCGTAACCAGAACGATAGCGACATCGCAAGGTCTGGTCCTCTCCGGCGTCATCATTAGGGAAACTGGTGAGGATGTCACTCTCAAGGATTCCGCAGGGAAGACGCATGTTGTTGCCAGATCAGACATTGAAGAAATGATCACACAGCCACGTTCGCTCATGCCTGATTTGCTGGTCAAGGAGTTTACTTCGCAGGAGCTTGTTGATCTGTTGGATTATTTGACATCGTTGAAGTAGGGCGGCAAGACATTAGCGAAGATTCTTCGTTTTTTTCATCGACTCGTCTCAACTTAGTAGCAATCATTTTCGCGTTCATTAAGATTGTGTGAGTTCCTTCCCGGTCCTGCCCCTTTTCGTCATTGGACGACAATTGAATGGCTGAACTTCACCACGAATGTGGCATTGTTGCTGTCTATCACTATGGACAGGAGAAAGACTCTCCTCTGGTGGAAGGCTACGGTCGCGACTCTGTTTCGAAAATGATTCCCCGCATGTTGCTCGATATCCAGAATCGAGGACAACTCGCTGCCGGAATCACGACCTACAAGCCGGGTAATAACGACTTGCTGCTGACTCACAAAAATGTGGGATTGGTCTCAGAAGTCTTCAAAATGAGTCGGAAGGAAAAATACCAGAAGTTGATGGGGCAGCACTGCGGTCCAGCGGCGATCGGTCATGTTCGATATGCCACCTGCGGCAAAGACGACCCCAGCTACGCACAACCGTTCGAACGTGCTCATCTCGAAAAGCGAAAATGGTTCACGTTTGGGCTGAATGGTCAGCTAGCGAACTATGTTGACCTGCGAGATGAAATCAATTCTCAGGGAGATTTCCACCTCGCGCGAGAAACGGACACCGAGACGCTGATGCACCTCCTCAGTCAGGAGATCTCTCTGAAACCAGATATCTGCATGCGGGATTTGATGTGGAAGGTCTCGTCCCGACTGGATGGTTCCTACAACATTGTCTTCATGAACGCTCTCGGCGATATGTTCGTCTCGCGCGATCCGCAGGGATTCCGCCCACTCTGCTATGCCGAGAAAGATGGCTTCTTTGCCGCCGCAAGTGAAAGCGTGGCTCTCTCCAATCTCGGGTTTGATCCTGAAGACATCAAAGATTTACAACCGGGTCATGCCGCGATTATCGAAAACGGAAAGTTCAGTGTCGAAGAGTACCGGCCTTCACCTCGAAAATCACACTGCTTTTTCGAGTGGATTTACTTCGCCAATGTTTGTAGTCGGCTTGATGCTCGTAGCGTTTACCTGACACGGAAAATGCTCGGCGAAGAACTGGCGAAACAGGAGAAAGTTTCGAAAGAAAATGCGATTGTTGTTCCCGTTCCGGATACAGCCAAAGCGGCCGCTGAAGGGATGGCGTTCGAGATGAGCATTCCTTGCCTGGAAGGGATGATGCGGCATCGTGCTTTGGGGCGCACGTTCATTGAAAGTGAAGATCGTGAAGCGAAAGCGCGGATGAAATACATTCCGCTGCCGGAGGTGCTCGAAGGCAAACGGGTTTTTCTTGTGGACGATACCATTGTCCGGTCCACAACAATGAAGGTTCTCGTCGAACAGATTCTCACACGTGGAAAAGCGGCTGAAGTCCACATTCGAGTTGCTTGCCCGCCGATCATGGCTCCCTGTTTTTACGGCATCGACATGCCAGATATCAGCGACTTGTTCGCGCCGAAATTCAGCGACGGAAAGACCGATCTGACCGAAGAAATTGAAACTCGGATGGCGAAGCATTTCAATGCCACGTCGCTGCGTTATCTGCCGGTTTCTTCAATCGCGAAAGCGATTGAGATCGACGAAGAGAACCTTTGTCAGGCGTGCCTGACAGGTGAATACCCAACGGAAGCCGGTCGAAAACTTTATAGTCTTTCCTTGAACGCTCAGACCGGTTCACCGAACGAAAATGGTTCGGCGCGGTTGGTCGAAGGGGGAGAAGAATCGGCTCTGCCCCCGGCTCGCCTCTAAATAATCAACGATTGAACTGCTTATGACTCGCTCCTTGTTGATCGTTTGCGGAGTTGTTTGCCTCTCGCATTCTGTTCTTTCTGCTCAAGATGGTGAATTTCAAAACGGTCTGATAGGTCGGTATCAATCAGGAGGGTCGACTGTCGAACGAATCGATCCAGATATTGCATTCCAGTGGGGAATTGCAGCCCCGCACGCCGGTGTCGGTGCGAAGTCCTGGACCGCAACATGGTCCGGTCAACTGCTGGTTCGTTCTCTCACGCCTTACCAGTTCCACGTTCAAGGCAGCGGAAAAGTTGTTGTTGAAATTGATGGCAGCGAAGTTCTTAATGTAAAAACCGAGAAGTCGCAGTGGTCGTCAGGCAAGCCGGTCAAAGTGTCGCCAGGGTTTCAGGATATCGCCGTTCGCTACGAACCATCCTCAAGTGGCTCCGAGATCAAATTGTTTTGGTCAAGCGAAGAATTCGAAATCGAGCCGATCCCGTCTCACCTTTTCTTCTTTGAAGAAGACGCTTCAGGGATTCAGCTAGTCGAGCAGGGGCGCATTCTCTTTGATTCACACCGCTGTGCGAACTGTCATCGAGAGGAGAAAACTGTCGATGGAACGAACGCGGCACCAGCGTTGTGGGGGGTCACTAGCGGGACCAATCCAGAATGGATTGTCGACAAACTACTCGGGAAACATGCAGATTCAAAGAGTGACCGCATGCCACACTTTGGTTTCTCGCCTGAACAAGCCGAAGACATCGCCGCCTATTTGCACCGCTTGGAGGCCCCGTTCGATTTAATGACAGTTCCCAAACCGAAACCAAAAAAAGGTGATCCGACCGGAGAAGAACTGTTCAACTCCCTCGGATGTTTGGCCTGCCACAAAGTCAATGATCTTGGAACAACCGGTCCATTCTCAGGGACGCCGCTCACGAACATTGGAAACAAGCGCTCTGCAGATTGGCTGGCAACGTGGCTGGCAATTCCGGATCGGTTGAATCCACAGCACCGGATGCCGACGTTCAAACTGTCGCGTTCCGAACGCGGTTTACTCGCAAATCACCTTTCCTCTTTGGGAAAGAAGAAAGAGACGAAGTTTGGTCGATCCGAGAAAACGACTTACACTGAAAGCACCATCCGCGGGCAAGCTTTGGTGAAAAAATTTCAGTGCGCAAACTGTCATAAAATCCCAGCCATTGAAGCTTCGGACAAGCCAGCCGCTGCACTTGTCAAAGCTCCCGGCGACTGGAAGGGATCGTGCCTTTCGAAGAAAGCCGACCCAAAACTGAAACGACCGCATTACCCGAACCTCAATCGTGACGCAATTTCGGCATACCTGAAGAGTTTAGATGGTTCTCCGCAATCGAAATTCTCGACTTTCGAAGCAGGTCAGCGAGTGTTGGAGCGTCGGCAATGTCTGGCGTGTCACTCGCGATCTTCCGAACAAGGCATTAAGTCGTTTGCCAAGCAAATCGCCAAAGCGACGCCATCGCTTCAAAACCAGACGCAACTCGTCGTTCCACCGAATCTCAATGCGGTTGGCGACAAGCTGCAAGACGCAGTACTCGATGTAGCACTCTCTGGAAAGCAGGATCGAACACGTGCAAACTGGTTGAAAATTCGCATGCCGGAGTTTAATCATTCCAAGACAGACCTCGCAGCGCTCAAACACTACCTGATCGAGCACGACCGTATCCCGCAAGCTGCCGCGACGACACACCCGAAACTTGAACTTTCGCAAAATGAGCTACTGCTCGTCGGTCGAAAACTCGTCGGTGCCGGTGGCTGGAGTTGTATCGCCTGCCATCAAATAGGAGATTACGTTCCCAAGAACACAGCGCTCGGCACGCGCGGTTCCGATCTCATGGCGATTGGGAAACGGCTGCGACCAGAGTTCTATTACCGCTGGTGTCGCTCTCCATTGCGCGTCATTCCGGGCATGGAAATGCCATCGTTTACGAAACCTGTCCATGGCGTTCTGGGAGAGGACCCTCACCACCAACTCGCAGCCATCTGGTCGGCAGTCAACGATGACCGCTTCGAACCCCCGACGAATCCCTCACAAGTCGAGCAACTCTTCCAAGCGTCTGAAGGTGAGCATTCACGGATTGTCAGGGACGTCTTCACCGTCAATGGTGCCGACGGCGAAGAAACAATCGCCCGAGCATTTGCAATTGGATTCTACAACCAAAATGGCGTCTTGATTGATCTCGATCAAATGGCAGTTCGCGATTGGAAGTATGGAGATTTCGCGCGGCAGCGAACCGTTGGCAAAAGCTGGTACTGGGATCTGGCAGGCGCTGCTGTAGTGTCAGGCTTTGATTCTTCATCCGATCTTGTTTTGTATGATGAAGCCAATGAACCGCATGAACTGATTGGAATCGACCCTGATCGCATTGCCCACCTGAAAAGCTACGTGTCAAAAGGGGACAATGTTGAACTCAACTATGAACTGCGCGTGAAGTATTCCGGGAAAAACTTGATCATCCCGGTGAAAGAAGAGTTCAGTTCGTTCACCGTCTCACCTGAACCATCTGGAAAAGTTACTGGGACGGGTTGGAATCGAATGATCACACCACTCAAACTCCCGGCTGGTGTCCGTCTCGGTTATCGACACGAAACCAAGCTGACCAAGCATTTTAATGCGATGATCTCTGTCGTATCGCTTTCCAAAAAACCATCATCCGGTAGTGGAAGTAGTGGAATTGGCGATGGATTCGTGATAGCGGCACATCCTGATGGCCCTGTTGTATCGATCACGGTGAACTATCAATCCGGCGCTCACGCTCCTCAGACTCAACTTCCAGAGAAGAAAGACGTTCTTCCGATCACAGACAAAGTCACAACACTTCCCGGCTACGAAGGAACACGACTGCCGATTCCGATATCGATTATGCCGACTGCAATCTCGCGGGATGAACAAGGGCGACTGCTGGTCACCTCTTTGAAAGGTCACGTTTTCCGTATTGTTGATAGCAACAACGATGGTCTCGAAGATAAGCTCGAAACGCTCGCTGAAGGGCTTTCGGCACCGTTTGGAGTCATTGCCGATGGAAACGATGTCCTCGTCACTCACAAACCTGAACTCTTGCGACTGATCGATAAAGACAACGATGGAATCTTTGAGAAACGGGAAGTCGTCGCCGATGGTTGGGGACACTCAGACAACTACCACGACTGGGTGACCGGACCAGTCTTCGACAAAAATGGAAGTCTGTACCTCGGAACCGGCAGCGACTACGCACAACCGAAGCGTGATCGCAAACTGATTAAATGGCGAGGAACCGTTGTGCGAGCAACTTCGGATGGAAAAGTTGAAGCGGTTGCGAATGAGTTTCGCTATCCGAT
>DAOUPA010000692.1 GCA_030626405.1 Planctomicrobium sp. | reverse complement strand
GTTGTCAGTCCAGGATGAGCTGAAGGAGGCGATTGCTCGTAAGGGGCGAGCAGGATCACACCATCTGGTCCGCGTGGATCGATGTAATTTTCCAGTTGTTCTTGAGTCAACCTATTAAAGTGAAGTGGCCCAGGACTGCGGACATGCAGCTTCCATTTCCCGGAGCGAATCGTTGCGAGGTTAGCACCATGCATTCCGTAAATCGCATCGTGTGGACTTTGGGCACTCGAACTTTGCAGCAGCGGCATAATGTTGTGACCGTCAATTTTACGATCTTTCGGAATCACAACTCCAGTCAATGCAGCAATCGTCGGAAGCATATCAATCGTGGCTGCCGGAGCATCGTTGGCCACACCGGGACGGATTGTTCCTGGCATCCGGGCGATCATCGGCACGCGCAAGCCGCCGTCCCAGGTTTTGCTTTTCATTCCACGTAGACCACCGGTTGAACCACCGTACCAGGGACCATTGTCCGAAGTGAAAATGACCAGCGTGTTCCCATCGATTTTCAGATCCTTAAGTGTTTGCAGAATGCGACCGACTTCGGAATCGAGTTCTGCGATGACATCGGCGTACAGATCATTACGGGTTGTCGGCGTGTAGAAATTGTTCGAAGCTGCCAACGGCTTGTGCGGCATCGCGTGCGGCAAATAGAGGAAGAACGGCTTGTCTTTGTTCGTTGTGATGAACTCAATCGCTTTTGCCGTGTACCGCCGCGTCAAGGTCGCTTGAACCACTGGATATTCGACCACTTTTTCGTTGTGGACAAGCTGTACAGGGAACATATCGTTCGAGTAGAGAATCCCAAGGTATTCATCAAACCCCTGCGTGCGCGGCAGCCACTGCTCCTGATGCCCAAGATGCCACTTCCCGTACGCAGCGGTTGCGTAACCTTTCTGTTTAAGTAACTCAGCAATCGTGATTTCTGATTGCGGAAGCCCGAAGTTGTTGACCCCAGCATCCGGTGCCGGATTGCGAACAACCGTATGCCGAAACGGGTAACGCCCGGTCAAAATTGTTCCGCGAGATGGTGCGCAGTACGGGGTCGGAACATAAAAACTCGTCAGCTTCGCCCCTTCCGCAGCCATCCGGTCTAAGTTCGGCGTCTTGAATGGAGAGTCTTCCGAGAAGCAAGCAATGTCCCCATAACCGAGGTCATCCGCAAAGATGATGATGACGTTCGGTGACGCATCTTGAGCGTTTGTGTCTTGAATAGAAATCGCAAACGCGAAAAGAGCGAGAAACAAGCGTGTGTAATGATTCATTAATTCACCGAGCTAACGAACTTCGAAAAAGATCAACGTGTTAGCGCGATGCTACTCTGTTTAGCCGCACACTTTAAGTGTGCGGCTAATTTTGCGGCTTTATTGAATCGCAAAACTCTACGGCAAACGGGTCACGCCCATTAAGTAGCGGTCGCATTCTCGGGCGGCTTCGCGGCCTTCGTGGATGGCCCAGACGATGAGGCTTTGACCGCGTCGGCAGTCGCCGGCAGCAAAGACGCCTTCGATGCTGGTGGCGTACTTGCCGTATTCCGCTTGGTAGTTACTACGCCCGTCGGTGCTGATTTCGAGTTGTTCTGCAATTTTCTGTTCCGGCCCACGGAAGCCGAGTGCCAGGAAACAGAGATCGGCAGGCCATTCTTTTTCGCTGCCTTCAACGACACTAAACGGCGCGCCTCCAGGAGAGGGTTTCGACCAGTCGACTTGCTGCGTGCGAATCGCTTTCAAGTTGCCATTTCCGTCGCCGATGAATTCGGACGTTTGAATCGCATACTCGCGAGGATCGTTCGTGAGAGTTTTGTTTGGGTCTTTTGAGTAATCGAAAACAGACGCTGCCTCGGCGTGTCCGTAGTCGGTTCGGAAAATCTTCGGCCATTGTGGCCAGGGGTTGTTGTCTGCGCGTTCGTTGGGTGACTGCGGAACGATCTCGAAGTTCACGAGGCTTTTACAGCCATGTCGCAGGCTTGTGCCAAGGCAATCGTTGCCGGTATCACCACCACCGATGACGATCACGTGTTTGTCTTTGGCAGAGATGTGGTTGCCATCGGCGAGTTCGGAGTCGAGAAGGCTCTTCGTGTTCTTGTGCAGAAACTCCATCGCGAAGTGAATGCCGTTCAGATCACGACCGGGCGTCTTTGCAAAGAAATCGTTCGGGACTGTTGATCCGGTCGAGAGAATCACGGCATCGAACTGATCCATGAGTTCTTTGGAGTGAATGTCGATTCCGATTTCTGTATTGACGACGAACTTGACGCCTTCCTCCTTGAGCAGTTCAATCCGCCGCTCGATGGTCCACTTCTCAAGTTTCATATTTGGAATGCCGTACATCAACAGCCCGCCGATGCGGTCGGAGCGTTCGTAAACGGTACATTCGTGCCCAGCACTGTTGAGTTGCGCAGCTGCTGCCAGTCCAGCCGGGCCGGAACCGACGATGGCGACTTTTTTTCCAGTTCGCTTCGATGGCGGATTCGGCGTGATCCAGCCTTCTTCGAAACCACGATCGATGATGTTCCGCTCGATGGTTTTGATCGCAACCGGAGGATCATTAATGCCGAGTGTGCAGGAACCTTCGCACGGTGCCGGACAAACGCGACCAGTGAACTCCGGGAAGTTGTTCGTCTTATGCAACCGGTCGAGGGCTTCTTCCCAGTCGTTGTGATAGACCAGATCGTTCCATTCCGGAATCAGGTTGTGCAGCGGACACCCAGCCGCCATGCCGCCCAGCATGTCGCCTGTATGGCAGAACGGAACTCCGCAATCCATGCACCGCGCACCTTGATCTGTGAGGACTTGTAATTCGATTGGATTGGCGAATTCGT
>DAOUPA010000188.1 GCA_030626405.1 Planctomicrobium sp. | reverse complement strand
CAAAACAATGGCCGGATGAAGTTCCCATCGTGTGGAGTGATTTCCTTATCGGAATCGCAGCACCTTACCCGCGCGAAAGTATCGCACGTGATTTTGAATACCTCAAACATCACATTGTCAAAGAGGCATACCTGCTGCACAGCGGACCCAATCATGATCGACCGACCTGGGATCTGACGAGTGTCCTTTACGCAATCAGACCAAACGATGGCGACTTCACTCTTTCCGAACCAGGACGAGTCACTGTTGAAAACGATGGGTTCACCAAGTTCACTCCACATCCGGATGGACGAGATCGTTACTTGAAAATGAGCAAGCAACAGGCCATCCAGGTCATCGCAACACAGCGAGCGCTCGTGAGCCAGCCGCCTCAGAGAAGGTAGACCGCGAAATCAGGTGACTGCTTGAAATAGAGTTGGTGAAGTTCGTCTAGGGTTAGCCATGGTGAGTAACGCAAACAAGCGAGAACGTCCATGTTCCATCTAACGAATGCTACTGACTGTCGGTTTAATATTACCGTGATGGGAGATCGAACTGGAAGGGCAGTCTGGTCCTTTTGATGAAGCATCGCAGGAAGTTTTGTTGGTTGGTTACTTTAATGGCTTTACGGGCGAGTTCTTGACGGGAGTCCACCAGACGCTCTGGACCCTTCACGCATTTATGCGTTGGGATAGATTTCTTCACAGATGTCTGGCGGCGAAGTCATACAAAAACTATCTTCAACGGTACACAAACTCCTGGACTTCAGCCTCACCCAACCTTCTTGAAACAGAAAAAGTCGAGCTCGATATTTGTGTACATTTTAATAAAGGAATAGAGATCGATGAATCAACTGCTTCGAGAAATTTGGCGTCTGTTGCGAGCCTGGTGGATGAATGATCGAATCCGTCCCTGAGTCCTGGACCACTCACCGCGGCATGCAGTAATCCATTGTGAGTTGAAGGGTTTCATTATCTGAGAGTATTGCCAGATGGAAACTCGAATTGACCTTCGGGTTTCGAACAGGCAAAAGACAATTAGTTATCGTTTTAAGCAAACGGTGCGTTATTGCTGATGATTTCGATGCGTCCCAGCATGACCGAAACTAACGATTCCAATCTCCTATTTTGTTCCAGAAGCAGCTTCATCCTTAGTTCCACTACCTGCGTCTTCTGATGCAGAATCAACGGTTGGAGTTTCATCGGGTGCAGAGGTTTCTGATGAACAACCAGAAACTAACAAAGGTGTCGCGAACAGAGCGGCTAGCAAGAGCATTGATCGAAGCATGATTTTTTCCAAATGAAAAATAAGTATTGCGTCTTAAAAACAGTTGCGAAGGTTTGAGTCTAAACGGCTCGCGCAACCTATTCTGTGAACCAAACCACAAAACAGCAGTTCCGGTTCAATTCGACTGTGTGGAAACCATCTTCTTTAATTGATGCGTTTTCCAAGTGTACTTCGCGATGGTCCAGAGGATTTTTGTTCCTGCCCGAAATGTGCCTGAAATTGTGCCGGAGATTTTACTCACACCAATTCGACGGCGGTAGGGAACCGGAATTTCAATTGTCTGCAATTCGGCAAGAGTCGCTTTGATTTGCATTTCCACAGTCCAGCCGAAGTTGCGGTCTTCCATTTGAAGAGATCGAAGTGCGGCATAGTCGATGGCACGGAACGGTCCGAGGTCGGTGTAGTTCGCCTTCCAAATCCAGCGCATCAGCGAACAGGCGAGAATATTCCCGTAGACGCTTTGGGGCGGCATTGCACCCGATTCACGTTCACCAAGGAGTCTCGAACCAAGAACAAATTCTGCCTCACCTGTCAAGATTGGCCGAACAAGATCATCGAGGAATTCCGGGTGGTCGCTGTAGTCCGCATCGAGGAAAACAACAATCGTCGGCGACTCTTCTCCAACGGAAATCGCTCGTCGTATTTCTTTCAACCCAGAAAGACACGCCTGACCATAACCCGGAGTTGGTTCGGAGACCACACAGGCATCATGCGCGATAGCAACACTCCGCGTGCCGTCACTTGAACCATTGTCAACAACAATCACGCGCCCGACTGCGGGAAGATCTTGAAGCACCAGCGGGAGCGAAGCTTCTTCATTCCGAGCGGGGATCACCACCCAGACTTGTTGTAGCAGAGTCTCCTGCGGAGCGGCAGGGGCTGTCTCAACAACTTGATTCATCTCACAATCCTCCAGGTCCTGCAACAATCATTTCGATCAAACGAATTCAATGAATCGAATTCGTGATCGAAAAATGAATGTTGCGACATTGCATGCAAAAATGCCAGTGAGTTGCCACGGCACCACATGAAAACGAGCCTGAAATCGATCTCAATCAGCGAGAGCCAGAGCCTCCATAGGGAGAAATCGACCCAGCCGGTGGAACTGCGGTAGATTCGAAGAGTTGCTGGTAATTTTGCGGCTGCGTTCGAGCCACGTGTTGACGAGATCGTCCTTGAGTTCCCGCCGAGCATGAACCAGTTGAACATGCCCCTTTGGAACAGGCTCCGGTCGAGCATCCACCGGTTGAGCAGGCGCCTGTGGAACAAGAGCGCGAGCCGAAACCTCGTACGTGCGAGCAACCAACGAATAACGATGCTCCAAGCATCAGAATAATAGCTGATCGGTTGAGTTGATGTGTCATGTTGTTCTTCCTTCTTGAAAGAGTGTCTGTCACTCGGGATAAGGTTCAACATCGACACGCTCCTGATCTTGAAATGTGTATCGCTTCACAAAGACGCAAAAGTCATCAAATTGGTGAAACGTCCTGCAGTGATAATATCAACTCCGCAAGGTGATGGATGTGATGCAGATTACAATCAGAGCTTGGCTGTCGCCTCGGACGAGTCTCAATTGAGGCTGACTTGACCTTGTCCAGTCAAATCCACCTTTGCTTGTCATGTCGCCCTAGACGCCTTACTCTGTACACTTGAACATTATTTTGTAAACAAGGAGGAACGATGGGAATCGAGCGGGTTTTTCTCGACTGGAACGAGCCAGCATTACCAGCGGCAGTTGAAGAGCTGACAAAGCGCTACGCTATAAATGGCGTGATTGATCTGTCGAATGCCATTGTCGTCTTTCCTGGACGACAGGCAGGACGTCGGTTTCTCGAACTGCTAGCGGATCAGTCAGAAGGACGGGCGATTCCGCCGCGTATTATCACAGTCGGAACGCTGCCTGAGTTTCTTTATGAACCGCAGAAGCCGTTTGCGTCACCGCTGACTCAAAAGCTGGCTTGGGCGGATGCCTTACAAGGGTTGGAGCGGAAGCGTCTGGAAGTTGTTATCCCGCAGCCGCCGGAGGATTTTGATGTCGATGCGTGGTTGAGTCTGGGTGAACTGCTCAGCCGCCAACACCGAGAGTTGGCAGCGGATCAACTCAGTTTTGCGAACGTTGCCGAAGATGGAGCGACCCTCGAAGGCTTCAACGAACAGGAACGTTGGGAAGTCCTCGCCGAAGTGCAGAGACTCTATCTGGATCGGCTCGATGACCTGGAACTTTGGGATCAGCAAACGGCTCGGCTCTCCGCAATTGATTTCAAAGAGTGTCACAGCGACTGCGACATCATTCTGATCGGGACAGTCGACTTGAATCGCACGTTGCAGGCAATGCTTGAACAAGTCGCTGAGCATGTGCGTCTGTTCATTCATGCTCCTGCTGAACTGGCAGATCATTTTGAGAAGTTCGGAAATCTCAATCCCTCGGCATGGGAAGACCGCCACATTGACGTGCAGGATTCGCAGATTCAAGTTGTCGATGGACCGCAGGAACAGGCGGAACAAGTCGCGATGGAACTCGCTGCTTGCGGTCAGGATTACTCAATCGACGAGATCACAATCGGCGTGCCGGACGAACGCATCGTGCCGTACATTCAGCGTCAGTTGACATCGCGCGACGTAGCCTCTTACTGGGTGATCGCTCAAAAAATTCCTGATACCGGGCCGTATCGCCTGCTGGTGGGTGTCGCGAATTATCTGGAAGCAGACCGCACGGATCATTTCTCGGAACTGATCCGCCATCCTGATTTATCAGCGTGGCTGAATTCGCAAGGCTTGCCGGTCGACTGGCTCACTTGTTGGGACGAAAACGTTGCGGATCACCTTCAACGACGTACCGCGAAAGTTTTCGGCAATCGAAAGAATGGAAAAATATCGCGATTGCTGGTCGAAGCTGTTCGAAATCTATTGAAGCCGCTACGTGGTTCATCGCGACCGTTATCAGACTGGGTCGGGCCGATTCGCGAGTTTCTGCTGACGATCTATGGTGACGCGGAACTTGATCCGGAACTGAATGAGCACCGATTTCTGATTCAGGCGTCAAAAGCAATTCACACCGCTTCACTGGAGCATGGAAACGTACCTGAAGCGTTGGCACCTGTGGTGACGGCACAGCAGGCGATTTCGCTGACGCTCGACCAAATTCGTGGCGATTTTCTGGCGGCATCATCTGACGAAAACGCTGTTCCATTGTCCGGGTGGCTCGACTTGCCGCTCGATGATGCCCCGGTTGCGATCATCACTTCCATGAATGAAGGATATGTTCCTTCGGCCGTGAATCACGATTTGTTCCTCCCGAACCGATTGCGAACACACTTGAAAATTGAAGATAACCAGCGGAGATATGCCCGTGATGCGTATGCGATGAGCGTGTTGCTGCACTCCCGGAAGCATGTGCGATTGATCGCCGCGAAACACGATGTTCGCAAGGAACCCCTTACGCCGAGCCGACTCCTCTTCGCGGCTGACCCAACGACGATTGCGAAACGTGTTGTGAAATTTTTCGATGTACCAGAGAAATCAACTGCGGCCAACAATGCGGAGGTCGAATCCGAGGGAAAAAGGATCGACTTCACAATTCCGCGACCGCAGCCGCTCGCCGAACCGAGACGTTCGTTCCGGGTGACAGAATTCAAAGATTATTTGACATCACCTTATCGTTACTACCTGCGACACATTCTCAATTTGAATGGACTGAGCGACAGCGTTGTCGAACTAGACCCTGCAGGGTTCGGAAGTCTGATTCACGATGTGCTGCAAGCATTTGGACTCAGCGATCAAACAACGCAAACCGACCCGGTGCCGATTGCCCGGTTCTTGAATCAGGAACTCGAGCGAATCGTTGACAAACGGTATGGCAGCGATCCTCTTTTTCCTGTGCATATTCAGGTCGAACAAATCCGGCACCGGCTGAATATTTTCTCGCAGTGGCAGGCGCAATGGGTGCGACAAGGCTGGGTCATTCGCTACACAGAAATTGGCGCCCGCAAGAACGTCGACTTTCCTCTTGGCAATGGAACGTCAATCACGATTCGAGGAAGAATCGACCGCATTGACTTCAACGAACGTCTCAATGAATGGATTATCTTCGATTACAAAACTGGCGACAAAGCGACACCTCCAGACAAAACGCATCGCTTCAAAGACGAGTGGATCGACTTGCAACTGCCGCTGTATCGACATCTTGCGAAACCCTTTGGCGTGACCGGGAATGTTCGCCTCGGGTACATCACTTTGCCACGCACGACGACACAAATTCGAGACCAAATCGCCGATTGGACGGAAGAACAACTTCTGGACGCAGATCAGGTTGCGAGGGAAACCGCCCAGAAAATCATCGAGCAGGAATTCTGGATCGAACTCGACAAACCGGTCCGCTGGTTTCAGGAGTATTCTGGAATCTGTCAAGACGGCGTCTTTGGTCGGGAGGCGGTCGTATGAGCGGCACATATCAACCTTCTCTCTTTGACGAAGAAGACTCCAACCCCGAAATCGTCTCTCCAACTGAAATCGAATTCCCTTCTGAAGCCAAGCAAGGCTCGTACCTCGCCGAGGATGAACGAAAGCTTGTTATCCGTGCATCCGCAGGAACCGGAAAGACTTTCCAACTTTCGAATCGATACCTGACGTTGCTGCGAGGCTCGGCACCGGATCGAATTTTAGCGTCGACATTTACTCGCAAAGCAGCCGGCGAAATCACCGACCGGATTCTGCTGCGGCTCGCGAAGGCTGCGATCATCGAGGGTGACTTCAACGATCTGAAATCGTTTACCGGCTCTCCGGAATTAACTCAGAAGCAGTGTCTTATTCTTCTGAAAGACCTCACGCAAAATCTGCACCGGTTGCGAATCAGTACCTTGGACGGTTTCTTCGCTCGGCTGGCAGGGAGTTTTTCACTCGAACTCCGTCTGCCACCGGGTTGGCGACTGATGGATGAAATCGAAGCAAACCATTTACAGGATCAGGCGATTGACAATGTCCTCAGAGAAGGGGATGTTCAGGAACTCAGGAATCTGATGCACCAACTCGACAAAGGGAAGGTCCGCCGAAGCGTTCACCAGTTGATCTCTGATCACATTTCGCAGTTTCACGAAATTTATTTAAGGAGCGGTCCGGAGGCGTGGAAGCAGTTTGGAAAGATTCAAAACCCGACCAACGACGAAATGGAATCGATCACCATGAGGCTCCAAGCGGAAGCGATTGACGATAAACGCCTGGCGTCCGCGCGCGATGATGATGTTTCCCGAATCGTTGATGAAGAATGGGCGACACTCTTTCAAAAAGGTTTGCTCCCTAAGGTTCTCGGTGATGGAAAGTATTACCGTAAGGAAATCCCTGATCATTTGAAGAAGTTGTACATTGAACTCGAAAAACTGGTGCGAGCGAAATGGCTCGCGCCTTGGGCGCAGCAGACCGCTGCGACTTATCAACTTTTGGAGAAGTACGACAAGGTTTACGAACAGTTAAAACGGGAAACAGGCGGGGTGCGTTTTGATGACCTCACTCGCCGACTTGCTCAGTCGTTAGGAAATCGTTCGACCGCGGAATTGGCGCATCGGTTGGATGGCAACATCGAGCATATTCTTCTCGATGAATTTCAGGACACATCAGTCACGCAGTGGAATGTGATTCGTCCGTTCGCAGAAGACACGACAACTGATCCTGAGAAATCGTTCTTTTGTGTCGGCGATGCGAAACAGGCAATCTATGGTTGGCGAGGCGGTGAAGCAGCGATATTTGATGCAATCACGCAACAACTTCATGAACTCTCAGAGCAACCGCTCAACAAAAGTTTTCGCTCGTCGCCGGTGATTATCGATGTTGTTAACAAAATCTTCCAGGGGATGAGTGCCCACGATGGCTTTGACGAAGAACATGCAACGATTCGCGAATGGAGCACAAACTTCCCGACCCACGAAACGGCGAAAACAGAACTGCCAGGCTATTTCCAGTTACAAACGTCACCTCTTCCTGATGGCTGGCAACCGGGAGACAAAGACGCGCAAGCGGTTGATGCGGAGTTCAATCGATTTGTCGCCGAGATGATTTCCCGGCAACTCAAAGATTATCCAGCAGGATCGATTGGAGTTTTGACGCGGAGTAACTCAAAAATCGGGGAGTTGATCTTTGAACTGAATCGACTCGGCATTGATGCCAGCGAAGAAGGTGGCAACCCAATCATCGATTCCGCAGCCGTGCAAGCAGTACTGGCGTTCTTTCAACTGGTCGATCACCCTGGAGATACGATTGCCCGTTTCCATGTCGCGCAGTCTCCGCTTGCGCGAATTGTTGATTTTGAAGACAACACAGATGATCAAGCGGCCCACCAATTTTCTCAAAAGTATCGAGCAGAACTCGCGCGTCGTGGGTATGGAGAAGTTGTCCATGAATTGGCACACAAGCTGGCATCGCAATGTCATCGCCGCGAGTCTCGCCGACTTTTGCAAATGGCGGTTCTGGCTGATGATTTCGATGCAATGTCTCGAACATTACGACCGAGCGAGTTTGTCGAGTTCGTTGAAAAACAAAAAGTGCAGGAGCCGACCGACTCGCGCGTTCGTGTGATGACGATTCATCAATCGAAGGGCTTGCAATTTGACACGGTCATCTTCGCCGAATGCGACGGCTTAATGACGAAGCCACCGAAGCATCTCTCCTGGTCTCCGACACCAGGAGAGCCGCCTGAAGTGGTGGCACTCTACCAAAGCAAAGATTTCCGAGAGTTGTTCCCGAAGAAACTTCAGCTCGCATTGAAGCAAACGACGGACAAGTCGATCATGGAATCGCTTTGTTTGTTGTACGTTGCCCTCACTCGGTCCATCCATAGTTTGCGCGTCATCATTCGCCCAAGAACCGCCAAAGGAGCCGAGAAGAAACTTCCCAAAACTCATGCTGGCTTGGTCCGGGCTGCACTCGCTCCAACCCTGCATCTAGAGTCGGAGACCATTCTTTACGAAGAAGGCAATCCAAACTGGTACGAATCGCTTAAGAAGGAAGACGACGTTGCTTCTCATCTGAAAGTGCAAATTCCGATCACGAAGATTCAGTTCAAGGCGAGTGACCAATCTCGACACTTGAAACGTGTTGCTCCATCCAGCAAAGAAGGAAGGCATCTCGTACGCTTGGAGAGTCTCTTACCAGTCGGAGATTCTGTGGCGATGGACCGCGGGACGCTGCTGCACGCCTGGATGGAGCAAATTCACTGGATCGAAGATGGATTGCCTACGGATGAATCACTCTTGGCAATCGGTCACCGCCTTGGGGATCAGCGACTCAATCTCGACCGCTGTCTGAAAGACTTCCATCAGATGGTCGGGCGACCTGCAATGAAAGCATTGCTCGCGAAACGCCCTTACTTTACCGCTGAGACAATCGGAGTTGCAGATTCCGTGTTGGCGGAAATAAATGAATCGCCTGTTGAAGTCAACGTACAGAACGAACGCGCGTTCGCCGTTCGCGATCAGGGATCACTGCTCTCCGGCAGTATCGATCGCCTCGTCACAATTTCTCGTGGATCCGAAATTCTTGCCGCCGAAGTGATCGATTTCAAAACCGATCAACTCCCCAATGATCTCATCGCGATCAACGACCGAGTCGAATTCTATCGAGGTCAAATGGAAGCGTACGTGCGAGCAGTCTCGAAGTTTTATCAAATCACTCCAGACCGAATTTCAGCCAAGTTGGTGCTGCTACGTCTTGGGAGAGTTCTTCAAGTAAGGGAGAAAACGAGCGAGAGAAAATCGTAACCTTAAAATCGCATCTCATATCCAGTCGAACACTCTATTTACTGACGGCACATGTCAAAACAAAACATTGAGATTCTCGCGTACGAACCGAGTCCACTGGGCCTGTTATGTCTACGGCGGCGTGAATTACTTTCGCAGCCTGGCGTCAGCGTGACTGAAGTGACTGTGAATCACGAATTTCTCATGAGCAGCCTGTATACTGATTCTGAACAGGCATTGGCTCAAATTTCGCTTCAGCTACATCCAGGCAAAGATTTACGTGTTTTGGTCGGTGGGCTGGGGCTTGGGTATACGGCTCACGAAGCACTCCTGTCAGACCGCGTCGCTCAAGTTGAAGTCATCGAACTGTTGCCTCAGGTCATAGATTGGTTGAAGCGTGGACTGATCCCACTTTCGCCTGAGTTGATTGATTCAATTGAGAATGAGCAGCGACTGGTCGTCACTCAAGGGGATGTCTACCGGCAACTTTCAGGTCGCCCAGACGAACTCCACGATTTGATTTTGATTGACGTTGATCACTCGCCAGAGGAGCGATTGGACGACGAGAGCGTCTCGTTTTACACAGTGGAGGGACTACAGGCAGCTCGGCAACATCTAGCACCTGACGGAGTCCTGGCGGTCTGGTCCTACGCCGAAAGTTCTCCATTTGCTGACGCACTTCGAACGGTTTTTAAGGATGTAAGCGTCGAGCCAATCTCTTACGACAATCGCTTAATCAATCAAGTTCAAACCGACTGGCTGTTCTTTGCTCGTGAATAGAGAGCACGCCTCAGAGATCTTTACGGTCAGGTATTCGCCAAAATCACGACGATGCAAGTGCCGACGGTGCCTGTCACGAGGACGTAGTAACAGAATGGAATGATCGTTTTGCGAATCACATCCCCTTCACGACCAATCAATCCGACAACTGCCGATGCGGCAACGACATTGTGGACACATATCATATTCCCAGCCGCTCCACCGACCGCTTGCAGAGCGATGATCCATCCGGGGTCGAAGCCAATTCTCTGACCAACTCCGAACTGGAATAATGCGAACATCATATTGCTATTGGTATTGCTGCCAGCGACCGCCGCTCCCATTCCGCCCAACCAAGGAGCAAACATTGGCCATGTTCGACCAGCGACATCCGAAATCGCATTCGCAAGTACGTACGGCATCTCTGCGTAACCTGCCGCACCTCCACCACTGTTGAGAAAGACTTGCACCATCGGAACTGCAAAGATGAGAGCAACCGATGCCGCAATGATCGTCTTCAGTGAATCCGAAAATGCACAAACCACTTTCTTCCTGGACATTCCAAATAGCGGAATCGCAACCAGTGCAGCGAACACAAAGACCGAGCCAGGAATGTAAAGTGGAGTCACGCTGATGTTGATTTCAGTTCCAAACAAATGAGGAAGTTCGAAGACGAATGACTTCACCCAGTCCTTCAACAGGTTTTTTCCAGAACCAGTCAGAGAAGGCAATCTTGTTAAGACAAGCAATGCTGCCACTAGGAGATAAGGCGTCCAGGCTATGCCGAGTGACATCGTCTTTGTCGTGGAAACCTCACGAACAGGCATCGTCCCTTTCCAGTCGTCAGGCCATGCTGCTTGATTGGGAAAGTCCCAGGCTTTGTCCGGACTGGGAACCAAAAAACCGCGCTGTCCGGCGAAGACCACAATCGAAAGACCAATTAAACCGCCCAACAAAGAAGGGAATTCTGGACCTAGAAAATAGGCCACGGCAACATAGGGGACAATCATCGCCAAAGCTGCAAACAGAGCAAACGGCCAGACAGCCAAGCCTTCCCGCCAGGATTTCTTCTCTCCGAAAAAACGAGTCAACATGCACACTACGAACAGCGGGATCAAAACACCTGCCGTGGCATGTAAAACAGCGACACGAAATCCAATCATTCGTAGACCAGCATCGAAAGACTCTAGCCCCATCGCCTGAAAATACGCAGCCACCTCGGTACTGTTCGCAATACTTTTATTCACACCGACGAGAATTGGTGTTCCGACCGCACCGAAAGAAACCGGAGTGCTTTGAATGATCATCCCGACCATCACCGCCGCCATCGGCGGGAACCCAAGTCCAACCATCAGCGGCACGGCAACAGCCGCCGGAGTACCAAACCCGGCAGAGCCTTCGATGAAACTGCCGAACAACCAGCCAATGATAATTGCTTGCACTCGCCGGTCAGGTGAAATATCAAGGAACGTCTGCCGAATTCGTTGCAGCGCACCCCCTTCACGAAGAATGTTCAAAAGGAGTATCGCTCCAAAAATGATGTACAGTAAAGTGAATGCAATCACGCCTCCATATATGGAGGCTGCCGCCACTTGAACAATTGAAACTTTCCATACAAATATCGCCAGGACAATGGCAGTCAGGTAAGAAAGCGGCATTGCTCGACTCGCGGGCCAGCGCAACCCCACAAGAAAGACACCCACGACAAGAATCGGCATCAGCGATAAGACCGCAAGCAAAAAATCAGACATCGAATGAAAGAACCTGTAAGGTGCCAGACTGCTAGACGAAGTGTGCAACTTTAATGGCCAATTCCGATTCAGGGAAGGAAGGCGCGAGACACCATCGTTGAAGATTGATTTCAAGTTCGATTGTTTTCCTCAGTTTTGTTTATTCTGCATAAACATTTGATAATCTTTAATCCACTCCTTTGCTCTTCACGTTGACGACATTGATTCTGAACCACAGACACCGTTTCACAATACTGAGGATCGTCATGCGACAACTTTTCTTTCTCTCGTTAATGACTGCGTTGGGAGCAACTCAAGGCTTCGCTGAGGATGAATTCAAACACGAAAAGAAAATCGCGGCTCTTGTGAAGCCATATCTGTCGAACAATAAGGTGAATGCTGTTTCTGTTGGTGTCATTATCAACGGTGAAATCTGGACGCAGCATTATGGTGCCTTGGACGGT
>DAOUPA010000695.1 GCA_030626405.1 Planctomicrobium sp. | reverse complement strand
CACTCCATGTCCGAATTTCATCCGCAAGCGCATTCGCCACCCAACAGAAAAAGAAACAACAGACCAAACTTTTCAACACGGCATTTCGTTTCATGTGCTTCTTCCTACTCACGAGAATTCATCGCAATAACTCCACTTTCATTTGTAAGCTAATTTGTTTAACTTGTCAAACCCCACTTGGCTTACCATGAGTTGTCAGATTGCATGACGTCACTGGAGTTCAATGGTATCGTGGTCCATATCGTACACAAAATTCAAATTTCCCTCGCAAAGCCCCCCAGAGATTGGTAGTATTCCAGTGTGTTTGAATTGGAATTTCCGGGGTTAAAATGAATTGCAACGACACACTTGATGCATTCTTGGACAACAATTTTTCGGCGAGTTTGGAACTCGAAGAACACCTTTCCCAATGCCCCCGTTGTCGATCTCTATTTGTTGCGATCTCACCGATGATAGAAACTGAAAACGATTCAAAAAGTGTTGAGAATCTGTTGTTCGCTGAAGACCAATCACCTTCACCAACAGCCTTGAACGTTGCAACTTCGGCTGCAAATCAACTCAAGAAAAAAGTCATCTTTCAGCGTCCAGAGCAACATGTCTCGTTGAAAAACCTGAGGTATGTTGCAGCTTTTTTAGCTGGAGTCGCGGCGTCTTTAGGATGCCTGGCAGTGATCCGCTCAGAGCCAATTCAGCCATCACCGTCTCTAGTGACTGCCTGTTTGTGGGAAAGCGATTTCAATTCTCAAGAGTCGGAGAGGGGAATAGCTGAAGAAAACCTGGTCCGTTCTTGCGTTGCCTGCCACTTGGTCGTACAGAGATAATGTACTCACGCAGTTGCTGCGATTCTCCATGAGAACAACGACTACTGCTCCGCGTCAAAGAACTTTGCCCATCGAGAATTGACACCTTGTTCGCTCTCTTGACCCTGCGACTCGATGATTGACGTCAAGCCGATTCGCTTCACTTCCTGTTCGAGTTGTCGTTTGACGTGAAACAGCTTAGAACGCTCTCGTGTCAACGACGCACGTTCTAGAGCAACGGAGACTTCAGCTCGCAGAAGATTGTCTTTTAATTGTTTTTCGAGTGAAATCAAGCTTGCATTTAACTCCTCGGGCGCATCTGCAAGTTCTTTCCAATTGATCGGGGGATACTGAAATTCTTCTACGATCCGCAAACGGGCGATCAAACTCACAATATAAGAATCTCGCTCGGTGATGCCTTCCTCCAGGACAATTGGATCTTGAACGTCTTCAATTGGTTTTGGAGCCTCGGCGAGAGGTGGCGGAGCGACTCGCATAGCAGGGGGAGTCTGCGGGAGTTCATCTCCAGATTCAATGGCCAATTTCTCCGTGGCTGAATCAACAGATTCCTCAGCTGTGGCGTTTTCCTCACTTTCAAGCAAACGTTCCTTGGTGGCATTCCAAAATTCGTTGTTAGAAGATTGATCAACTGGATCGGCTTCGCTCTCATCAGAGAATTCTGAAATTGCTCTGCCAGAAAGCATTTCGAGAATTTGATCGATTCCCGATTCGATTTTTTCAAAATGCTCAGCGGGCTCAAGCTCGTCAATAAATTCGAGCGCTGCCTCAACTTGTCCGGCGATTCCAAGCCCAACTCGCCCTGAAGATTCTCCACCATTGCTGCGAACTCCTGAGCGTTGTAAACGATCAAGCTGATCCGCAGTTCCTTCCAACTGTTTAGTGAGCGCTGCAATGACCTCGTTCTTACTCTGCAACTCTTGTTGCAAAGCTTCCATGGACATCTTGTCATCCGTGTCGTGACTCATGAGTTCTTCGAATTCTGTTCCAATGGAGGAGTGGGTGTTACGAAACCGTGTTGAACTTTAGTTCACAAAATGCAACATGTTGCAGAAATGTTGTTGAATGTTGCAATTCGGACGCGTTCAAATTTAAGACCACGACAATTCGTTTCGTTTATGCAAAACGATTTTCACAAAAAAACATCGATTTCATGAAGAACCGTTTGCATCACTTGAATTGCAGCATCGATCTGTCGTTGGCGTCTGCAATCGGCTTCGTCTGTTCCAGAATCAATTAAGGAAAGTTTGGTCACCTGCGGCAATGCGGCCTCACGAAACAGAACAGCCACAAACGCAACACCATCGAATTCGTCAGGTGCATCTGGTCCAAGATGCCCTGTGATGGAAACAGCGATATCCGCCTCTGGCGTCTTTTCAAGAACTCCGGCTGCCATCTGTGCGGCAACGGTCACCGAAACCGGTCCGATCTCCGGTGAGTTCAAATCCTTTCCATCAACGCCCAACCATTCAATCTTTGTGGCGTTGCGATATGTCACCATTGATCCGCAAAGATAGTCGGAAATCCCGGGGATGCGTGAAAGAGAAGAGGCCAACAGCCCCGCTGTACAGCTTTCGGCGAAAACAATTTTTCGTTGATGCTGCCTCAGGACTGATGCAAGTTCCTGAGACCTCACCAGCAACGCAGAATCATTAATTTCTTCAAATGTCGACAATGTTAGCCTACGGTACTGGGAGATGAAAATAACTTAATGATGTTGGTCTTTGAACGCACGGCGTACAGCGAGCAACTTGGAGCAGTGGTCCAGTGAACTTCTGGGGTGACTGGTCGCTCAGCCTTTTACCGTCCTTTTCCCAGGAAGGTTTTAATGGAGTCAAAGATCCCATCCTTGTTTCCGATGTCGCTGAGGATCAAATTTTCATGGTCGTCGGTCAGTTTTCTAAGATCCTTGATGAACTCACCGCTCCCATAAGGACTATTCACTTGACCATAACAAAAGAGATTGCAGACCGGGAGAAGT
>DAOUPA010000606.1 GCA_030626405.1 Planctomicrobium sp. | reverse complement strand
CATGCGGATGGGAGCTTCATCATCTACGAAAAGTAAGCGCAAACGCCGAGCACCTGTTGCACTCGCGTCGTCGTTCCTTGACGACATACTGACTTCCTGTCTTGTGTCTCAATGCAATCGTTGCGAATGCATCGGGCGTGTACTTTGAATGATTCAGAAATAAGGTAATAACAGAATGTTCAAAACGTGGCAATTCGATTTCTTGAGGGAAACAGCAGGGTTTTGCTCACTTTTATCAAATTTGCAAAAACTCTTTTAGATGGGAATCTGTCTTGCGAATCGGTAATCTGAGACTCAAACACAATTTAAGATCAGGTCAACGATGACTCCGAAACTTCTTGTCAGTATTCGAAATTCTCTCGAAGCCCATATTGCTGCCGGGGCGGGTGTCGACATTATCGACATCAAAGAACCGGAGCAGGGGTCGCTGGGGATGGCAAGTATCGATGTCATTCGAGAATGCGTAACAATTGTTCATCAACTGGCTCCCAACAGCCTCGTGAGTGCGGCGTGTGGCGAAGTGACTGAACGGTTGAGCACATCAACATCCGCCACCGAGCAACTTCCAAATCTTCAATTTCTGAAAATCGGTCTGGCAGGGTTGGCTCACAAACAAAACTGGCAGCAGCAATGGAACGCCGCTCGGGAAATGTTGCTGTCATCGCCGAGCGAATCCAACTCACCCAAGTGGATCGCAGTCGTGTATGCCGATGCCAACGAGGCTGGATCTCCTCCAGCGAAGGAAATCATCGCTGCCGCCGCTCAGGAAAACTGTGCAGGAGTTCTCTTCGACACTTACGCGAAGAACGACCGTCGATTCTCTGACTGGATCAGCAACGAGCAACTGAGTGAGCACCTTAACCTTATTCACGAATCAGGAATGTTCTGCGCCGTCGCAGGCAAGTTGACCATGGAGGATGTCTCGCGGTTTGCAAGCCTGCCAGTGGACGTCATCGCCGTTCGTTCGGCAGCTTGTGAAGACGGGAGGCGAACCGCTTCGCTTTCGGCGGACCGCATCAAAGAACTACAGCAACGTATTGCGGAATAATGTAGCGTGGGTGAAATTTGAAGTAGGGCCGGTTCTACCGGCCTACGGCAACTCAAACATTCAACGACCGGTGGAATCGGCCCTACGATTAAACTCACCGCGCGAGTCGCTGCTGTAGCTTCGTCTTCGAAACAAGCTTCCTGCGATGCAGACCCTTTGTGATCAGCTTTCCCTTGCACGTCGCTTCAACGCGAAACAGATAGTCGCGTCCCGTCGCATTAACGACGGTGGCTACGAACGTCACTTCATCCTCAATTCGCGCCATCCCCAAATGTTCGATATCGACCTGCGTCCCGACGGTCAAATTGCCTTCCTCAAGAAACGGTTGCAACAGTTCCATTGCCGTTTCTTCCAGCAGCCAAATCAGAAACGGAGTCGCCAGAACAGGCGGTAGCCCTTCAAATGTGATCGTGTGAGATTCCAGAATCGTCTTTGTCGATTCGTGTCGAAGTCCTGTTTTTAATCCAGATTTCATAGCAATCAGTCGAATCGGAGGCGAGAAGGTTTCGTTGATAGTAATCCGAAGCCAATGAAATTCGAGAGTCTCAAGCAGGAAAAAGAAAAAATCTTTGTTCCCGTTTGCCAGAGCGAGTTGCTTCGCTAAGATTCCCCAAGTGGCCTTCACGCCACAAGATGCCGCCGTAGCTCAGTTGGCAGAGCGAGGCTTTCGTAAAGCCTAGGTCGTCGGTTCAAGTCCGACCGGTGGCTCTTTTATAGAAAGGGGTTACGTCGCTTCTGTTCTTTGCTGGTCGTTTCAGCAGAATCATAGAGAACCTCTCTCTTAAGCGCGGGAACAACAAAGGTCTTCGCGGCCGTGCCATTCGTGATCGATTCCGCGCATCAACAATGCGCAGTCAAACTCGACAGATCCTGCAGGAAATCGAGATTCATTTTCGAAGTAACTCGATTCAACCTGTTCGATTTCGAGTGCCTCGACGTGCCAGTTTTCACATTGCAACTCAAGACCATCGTAGTGGCCTTTAAGATGTGTTTCCGAATAGCCCAGTGATCCTCGTTCAAAAAAATCAGAGACGTCTTTCACTGAAGAGAAGACTGATGACGTCGGCAAACGATCGGAGATGATCCCATCGACCTGCACGCGGGCTTCGCCATCATTGCTCTGCATCGTGACCGAAAAATAAGGGTCGCCCTCATCGATTGTAAAAGAAGCATGGTGATGCACACCGGGAAAAATTCTTCCGCCAGCCCAGGTGTTCAGACGAGAATCTGTATCTCTGCGAGGAATATAAACGCCCTGGCGCACTCCACTCTTGTCATCCCATTCAACGGCAATTCGATGTGCTGCGTTCTCGGAACTGATCCCCCAGGGAAATGGCGAAAAACGGGGTCGGACATTCTTCAATCGAATTAGACAAATGCCACCGATTGCATAACCATTGACTAACTGTGGACGAAACGGAGCCGGTAAATTTCTCGACATGACGCCTGGATCGATGCGGAAATTCACCAGAATCCGCCGATCAATCATGCCTCGAATCACAGGAAGTCGCATAGCTGTTCCTCGAAAAGATAGTAAATCGCGAATCGTACGTCGCATCTCTCACGCAATACTAACCGCAATCGACACCCGCGACGAAACAGCTTTCTCTGAAGTTGAGGAAACTGTGTTGTTGCAAATTCTTTATCGAGAGCGCAGGTCTTCGTCGAAGTCTGAAGATTCCGTTCTTTCCCAAGGGATGTTATCGAATTTCCCGTACGTTTCAGAGACGCGATCAAACCACTGCATTTTCATTTCATTCGGAGTCGGAAACGCGATCCGTCCTTCATTCACTCTCAAGTCATTGTTTTGGGGAGGAGTACCGACCATCTTTTCCACGAGACTCTCTAATCTTGCTGAAAGACCTAGTTTCGCGCAAGCGTCATTAGTGAGAACAAATTCTCCTTTTTTCAGTCGCCAAGTTCCCACCGAAATTCCCAATGAAGTTTCCGGAGCAAGGAAAGCCAGGCCAGGTGAGCTGACCCGTTACAGAAAAAAACGCCGCACCGGCTGTGTAGAGAGCATCACTTCGGTCGTGCCGAATCGTACTGGACGGCGCGATTTCCAGCGACGAGATCAAATCCGCTTGCGATCTCTGTTCCATCGAGAGAACGATGACGACGACCAGAATGACCTTTGAGGGACAACTACGGCTGTGTCTCAACAGGTTCGTAAAGCGCCTCATGCGATTCCTCACTAATTACGAAAATTCCCGGTGATTGGGAATTCGCGAAAGTTGGCCTCATTAAGTCCATGTGGCCGCGAGGAACCTCCTTGTTCAAAGATTCGTCTCTCTGACGTTTTTAGCACGCTAATGGCATTGAAAATGGGAGTTCAAGGGACGGGCAATCTGAAAGATCGCTCAGTCTTCTGGCCAACGTGAAGGTCGCAAGAAGACCTTGTTAGCCTTTGATTTGAGAATTGCGGTTCGATTAGAGCTGCACATCCTTTTCGTTGTGTTGTAACTCTGGTAAAAAACGCGGCGACACGTTTTTTATGGTACCAGTCATTATGACTCAGACAGCAAAACTCGCTCTTTCAGATGGAACCGTCTACACCGGAACGCGATTCGGTGCGGAGGGGGAATACTTTGGTGAGGTGGTGTTTAACACTAGTCTTACTGGATATCAGGAGATTTTGACCGATCCGTCCTACAACGGTCAGATCGTCACGATGACCTATCCGTTGAT
>DAOUPA010000237.1 GCA_030626405.1 Planctomicrobium sp. | reverse complement strand
GCAAAGTTGAGAGCAAGCCGTTGAGAATATGCTCCTCCACACCAGCTTGCCGGCTCTTGCTTCCAGAACGTCAGCATTCGTCAAGTCGTAGCCAACCAGCATTGTGGTGATGTCGTTCGGTTTTGCCGTATAAAATTTCAACGAGAATTTCAGCTGATTCAACGACGCGTGGTCCCGGGCGGTTGAAGAACTGGTTCCCATCGGTCACGTAAACGCGACCGTTCTTCACTGCTGAAAGATCATTCCACTGAGGATGATCCATCAACAGGTGGAGTTCCTTGATGGTTCTTGGGATGTCGAATCCGCAAGGCATGATCGCGATCACATCGGGATCGATATCAACGAGGTCATCCCAGGATTGATAAGGTGAATGCTTGCCATCCTCAGCCATGACCGCTTCACCTCCAGCGATGCGTACGAGTTTGGGCACCCAGTTCCCGGCGATCATGATCGGTTCAATCCACTCGATACAGGCAACTGTTTGTCGATGCTCGACATTTTGATACTGAGTTCGAATCACTTCGAGACGCCGTTGCAATTCTGCATTCAATCGATCTCCGGCAGCGGGATCGTCGAGAGCAATCGCGACATTTTTAATATCAGTCCAAACGTCTGGCAGGTCCATCGGTTCGCAGGCAACGATTTGCGGATTCGAATTGACGAGTTCGCAGACCGCGGCCTTCACATCCTTGAGATTCACCGCGCAAACTTCGCATTGCGTTTGTGTAACGATCACAGTCGGCTGCAAGCGTTCGAGTTCATCCTTGAAGACGGAGTAAACAGAGAGAACTTCGCGAACGGCACCTTTGACCGCTTCGTCAATCTCCAGACTTGTGCCACTCACATCAATACGCGGCTCCGAGCAAACCGGTAGACGTTCGACTATCGCGGGAAAATCACACTCATGCGAGCGTCCGACGAGGGTGTCTTCGTATCCCAGAGCCGCCACGATTTCCGTCGCACTGGCGATCAGACTAATGACTCGATGCTGCATGGCAACAGAGGTTTTATAATATGAGAGTTCAGAAATGGGAGCACAGAACGATCCGTAAATGCTGGGACGAGTCCCAGCCTACAGGTTGCTCACTGATGTTGGATTTCCTCAAACACTAGTCGCTGGAAGCAGTTCTGGTTCTGCTTTGGCAGAACTGACCTGATACAGACACGCTGGGCTGAACAGGATTCCACCGAAGATTGCAGTTGCGATCAGGTGGTTTCTAAAGAACGGTAGACCTGCGATGTAGCACTCGATGAGTCCACTCAGTGTTTTCGGGTATGTCGTAAATCCGATCCATGCCCCAAAGTTTGTGATGATGAAGAAGACGAGGCAGCCTGCGAATCCGGCTCCGACCGTTTTTCCGATGGTTCGTTTGCTTCTAAGACTAAATCCAATCACGGCACACAGGGCAAATGACAGGTAGACAAGAACTTGAGTCGAGTAAAAGGCATAGGAGAATACACCTGTGATTGCCCAAATCCCAAGGTCTCCCAGAAGCATTGCTGCGAGAGGAGCCCATACCGCCACCATCTTTGATCGATATATCGCACCACCGAAAAGCGCCAGAGCAAAAATCGGAGAGAACCCCCAGGGATAACTCGCAAAGGCCTCTTCGATGCTCATCTCGGTGAATCTGCTCATCACGTATGGGAGCAGCTTGATGGCAATCATGTAGACGAATACAAACGCAACAAACTTCCAGCGGGGACGTTCGGTTTTTGGTTCAAAATTACTCATTTCAATTCTTTCCTGATGCTGTCGCCGTTTATTCGGCTAACAATAGGTCTCTGAATATGAATTGTCCATCTCGATGTACATCACCAACTTCAATTTCAATCGGTGAAGACATCAGCGGACAGTCGAAAACGAATGTGTGAAACTCTCCGTTCTCACCACATGGGTCTGCGGATTCTGGAAGAGAGTTTAGAAATTCTGAATCAAGTCTTCGACCGCAGAATTCTTCTGGAATCTGCTTGGTGTCAACGCAACAAGTCGTCGCTTTGAAACCATCGGCGATGAACCTGAGGGCCAAAGAGAGTGTTTCCTCACCCCAAACAGGGTACAGGCTACTCATTCCGAGGCGAGTTGTCAGGTTGTCTCGGTAGGCACGGATGTCTTCCAGGTACAGGTCTCCAAAGGCAATCGTTTGCACTCCCTGCGTTTGGAATTTACTGAGAGTGGTAGACAGTGCGGCTTCGTAAGACGCGTTGCCTGCCCCTTTATTGATCCACGATTCTGCAAGCGGAATGCCGAGCAACTCCGCCTGCTGCACAATCAAATCGCGTCTGACACCGTGCATTGACACACGCTCGTAATCGTGAGTGAATGTCGTCAATAAGGAGACGATTTCGTAGCGGTCATCCGCTTGAAGCTGAGACAGAGCGAGTGCGCTGTCCTTGCCTCCGCTCCAGGCGAGAATGATTGGGGTACTCATCATTCACTTATTTCTGAGAAAACAATGATGTGTTCTGGAAGTGGACCTTCCAGGCTGAGCTGACCACCGTTCTTGGGGCACTTTGCCGAACCGGGATTGCGATTCAACTCTTCCAGAGGAGGAGCCGGGTACCACTTCTTACATTGTGTACAGTACAAAGCCGATTGCAGTTTAGATTGTGGATTCTCTGGATTGACTGCTGGCAACTGAACTGACTGATCAACTGCAAATGCTTGTTTCGATTTGAAATCGTAAGCAGCCTTATAGGAGACTTCTTCAACGTTCAACGGTTCCGAGTTATTGCAACCGATCAAAAACGTAGTGACGACTCCGAGTAATAAACAGCGAATCATAGCCTTCTCCTTGCATTGAAAGTTGAGACGATGATTACTCGCGATCATAGAACTTGCCAGGGTTGTCCGGGTCTCCATCGGTAGCGTAACCGAGTCGGTGTTCCTCCATCAAATCGGCTTGAGCCTGTGAGACGAAATTGGGACCAGGGACTTGAATGAAGAACTGGCGGCCGAACGACTTCACATGTCCATCGAGAAAGGCAACGTTAGCAGAATCGTTGTGACGGAAATGAACATTGGGGAAATTTCGATTGGGTGCGTCGAGAATCCAGTTTTCTTCGAAGCTAAATGTCGGCGGTGAAAACGTGACGAACTTGACCTGTGCACTGTCAGCGAAGGCGATGGTTTCGGTCATCTGTGCGACATCGCGAAATCGGCGAGTTGCTGGGTTCGGGCTTGGTTGAGCTGCCCAAGTTGGTGGGAGCCATTCGATTCCTGATGCACGCGAAAGTTCGTAGCCGTTGAATGCAAAACCAGAGGCAGGTTTGCCGAAACGAACATTGTCCATCTGTGGTCGTCCGAAGTCGGGACATTGAAACGCCGTGTAGTTCGTTTCCATGTAAGAAGCGAGTGGTCCTTTTGTGTAATCGAGTTGCTGTTCGACGTTGGGCTCGTCGTAATCCACTGTCCCGAACCAAAACTGTGACGTTCCCTGATTACCACCAAAAGTTGTCAGATAATTCAGCCGTTCGGTGTCCTCGATGACGTATGGCATCATCATTTCATAATGCACGTCCGCATAGTTATGCATCGCGAGCACGATTTGCTTGAGCCGGTTTTTACATTGAACCCGGCGTGCAGCCGCGCGGGCTTGTTGAACCGCTGGTAAAAGTAGTGCGACGAGAATTGCGATTATCGCAATCACGACCAGCAATTCGATGAGTGTAAAACCTCGCTGCGCGCGAGGTCGACGGGAAGAAACCATGACAATTCTCCGTTGTCGGTGCCGAAACCAAAATCGTCAGAACGATCTCAGGAAAACGGCAAATGATCAGCGACCAAGAGAAGAAAGAGGTTCGTGTGCTAAAGTTGATGCGACTTCCTGACAGAAGCGCATACACAAACGACCTTGATCCTCGAAGGTACTGACGTTACGACGACATCTGGGCAGGTCTTCTGGCTTCCGGATCGTTCTACTCACCGCACCTTCCCGTGGCATCTCAAAAATAATGAGCGCGACACAGTGGCTTACGCGACTTTCGTCCCCGGTTACAGCGGCGGGACCGCGACGGATTCTCACCGTCTTCCCTATTCTCTTGTCAGCAACACGCTCACAAGCACCCATGCCGTGCCTTGATGATAGAGTGAGAACTCTAAACGTCAATCGTCGTCTTGTAATTTCTGACGGATGAGGACACCGAGAACTGCTTGTTCAGGAAATCACCTCAGTTGCCGTGAGGTCTTTCCTCGCCTACCCTGCTGATCCACCAATTAGATATGTGAATTGAGATTTCTTTCTGCGGTTATTTAGATTTTCATGGAAAACGAAGACTCATTATCTGCTGTTGCTGTAAATCCCACGGTCTGGGGGCGGATGAAGGATTTGCTGGGGCTGATCCGATTTAGTCATACAATCTTCGCTTTGCCGTTCGCGTTATTGTCGGCTGTTCTGGCATGGAGGGAAGTACCGTTTCAATTGAATCATTTCATTGGCATCGTGTTATGCATGGTCTTCGCCCGATCGGCAGCGATGGCGTTCAATCGAATTACGGACCGAAAGATTGACGCCGAAAACCCTCGCACCGAAGGTCGACATTTGCCAGCGGGGATCTTGTCTTTGCGGCTAGTGAGTGCGTTTACGGTTGTCTGCGTGCTCGGCTTTACATTGTCAACACTGCTCTTCTGGCCAAATCCATGGCCGTTGATTCTCTCGCTCCCTGTTCTGGCGTTTCTGATGGGATACTCCTACGCCAAGCGATTCACTGCGTTTTGCCATTACTGGTTAAGCGCCGCGCTGATGCTGGCTCCGATTGCTGCCTGGATTGCGTTAACCGGCACGTTGAGTTGGACTCCCGTTTTGTTGGCGGCGGTGATTTTCTTCTGGGTCGGTGGATTTGATATTCTCTATGCGACACAAGACACAGAGTTTGACCGAGAGAAAAGTCTGTATTCAATTCCCTCTAAAGTCGGAACAGAGAACGCTCTGAAACTCGCATTCCTAAGCCACATCCTGACGATGATTTGCCTGTTCGGACTCTGGTATGTCGCAGGTTTGGGAAACGTGTTTCTGGTGGGCGTGATTCTTGTCAGTGGATTACTACTCTATGAACACTGGATTATCAGCCCGACGGATATGACACGGGTCAACGTCGCCTTTTTCAACATCAATGCAATGATCAGCGTCGGCCTGCTTCTCCTTGGAATCGTAGATATTATCGTGACACAAGTGATGCTCAGTCTTGGGTGAAGTTGGTTCTGCCACACCATTATTTCATTGACTGGGCCAAAAACTTCAAAATGTGTCGTTCGTACTCATTTTGCTTGAATGCATGTAAATCGACATGCCCTGCACCTTCGACAAGCCAAAGTTGTTTTGGCTCGCGGGCAAATTCGTACATTCGCCGCGTTTCTTTGACGGTCGTGTGTTGGTCTTTTGAACCTGAGATTAGAAAGAGAGGACAGTCGACGGTTGAAACGTGGTCAATCGGACAGAGTTGGCCTGCGGCGAAGCCAAGACGCGGTTCCAATTGAAGCAAGAGAATTTCAGCTGGAACCATCGAGAGGAACCCTAATCTCGCTTGAACTCGATTGTGTATTGCAGCGTCGATTGTTGGGAACACGGACTCAAGAATCATCGCATCGACATCCAGCGGCGATGCTAACAACGCAGAAACTCCCCCCAGAGAAACTCCGATCACAGCAACCGGTTCCTCTGGATGCTGATCTCTGGCAAACTTGATTGTGGCCGTGACATCGCGCTGTTCGAGATGTCCGACGGTGATTTGTTTGCCAGAGCTTTCGCCGTGTGCCTGAAAGTCGATCATCACAATCGAGTAGCCTGCCGCGCTAAGAAATCTGGCACGATTCAACATCGTTAATCGCGACTCCCTCAACCCGTGGAACAGAGCAACGATTCCTTTCGAATTCTCAGTTCGGATGTACCATCCGGCAAGCGTTGCTCCTGAATCCGAATCGACGGTAAAACTTTGAGCTTGGAACCCATGAGGCGGTTCACCAATCTGATGCCGAACTGGAGCAACCAACTGCCCCGCGACAATTCACGATACGAAGAGCCCCAAAACAGAGACAACGAAAAGACCGCCAAGGAAAGGAATCAAAAACGATCTCCACCGTGTACGGGATGTTCGTAGAGTTGAATCTACAGACAAAGCTCCCACGTCGACGAGTTCCATCAGGTATCACTCGCGTTTTTAAAGAGAGTTGTCCGTCCACAACGGTGACCTCTTCTCTCATGAATTATTAACAAGAGAGCGGACGATTGACCGCGCAAAGGCTCGCTCTGCGAAGTCAAATCGGATCGCCAATAGAGGCTGATGACAGCGAGCTGTCTACATTGTGAGCTTATTCAACAGGTCGAACGAGCGAAGCGCGTGTTCCTTTCGGGCCGTCTTCTGATTCAAATTCGACAGATTGACCTTCAGACAGCGACTCAAAAGCGCCATCCTGAACGGCAGAGACATGGAAAAACAAGTCTGTTCCTTGTCCTTCGCCAGTAATGAAACCGAACCCTTTGTCCGCAACAATTTTCTTAATCGTTCCTCGCTGCATTGCAGCCATCCCTTACTTACTGTGAGCCACTTTCATACTGCCACAAACTCAATCGGTCTACTGAAAGAGACCCGAAATCAAGAGTCAGCATTTTTGGCTCCAAACGAAAATTCTCTGGAGTTGATCAACTCCACTGAGTTGAGATTATACAGATCGAAAATTGCCGATCCATCCTTTTTTGGTGAAAATTCGAAAAACTCATCAAGTATCTTTGATGTTACTGTGTACCGAATTCTGAGCGAAAACCGATTCAAGGACCACTTGCCTCCGCCTGAGTTTTCTGACATCGTGGAACTCACAGCAACTCTCATCGAACAAAGAATTCACGACGACAAATAGCGAACATGATAATGAAACGTAGCTTGTTACCCCTGCTAATCTTGTTGGCAAGTACCAGAACTTGCCTCTCTGAGAATATCGTTCCGGATTCTGCGCGTGCGTATCAATACTTGAAAACGGTTTGTGCTATCGGACCTCGCATTTCCGGAACAGTTGGCATGCAGAAGCAGCAGGAGTTGATCGACACCCACTTCCAGAAGCTTGGTGCGGAAGTTCGCTATCAGGAATTTGATGTGACTCACCCCAAGACCGGAGCGCCTGTCCGAATGAAGAACATGATCATTTCCTGGTTTCCTGAAAAGGCAAAACGAATTCTGATTTGCTGTCACTACGATACACGTCCTTTTCCCGACCGCGAAACACTGCCGTTCAACCGGGTCAAAGCATTCATCGGAGCCAACGACGGTGCAAGTGGTGTTGCTTTGCTGATGGAACTTGGACATCACATGAATAAAATTTCTCCGCAACTCGGCGTTGATTTTGTCTTCTTCGATGGAGAAGAACTCGTCTACGACAAGGGAGACAAGTACTTCCTGGGATCTGAACACTTCGCGAGACAATACCGCGACCACCCTCCAGAATCGTTTCAATACGTGAAAGGAGTCCTCGTCGACATGATCGCGGACCGAAACCTGAAGATCTATATGGAAAAGAACAGTCTTCGGTATGCCTCTGATGTCACTCGCAGTATTTGGGCAACAGCAAGAAAACTACGAGTGAAGGAATTTGTGAATCGAAGCAAACACGAAATTCGAGACGATCATCTTCCACTGAATCAAATTGCAAAAATCCCCACCTGCGACATCATCGATTTTGACTATCCCTACTGGCACAAACGCAATGATTTGCCTGCCGCATGTTCCGGTCAGTCTATGGCGAAAGTCGGTCGCGTGCTCCTCGCGTGGTTGGAAGAGAATTAAGCGAAACTTGACAAAGTCCCGACAAGCGAGGCGGACAGCCGAAAACAATTCGCTACCTTCAAGTTGATCTGATCAGATGTAAATCATGTTGACAATTCAATATGGATCGCAGTGCACTCTTGAGATCGACATCAGGGGACAACAATGACGGAATCCCATCATGGAAATACAACAATGATTCAGACGTTTCTACGAGTGTTGTGCGTAAGTGTGCTGGTGCAGTCTTATTCAGTCGAGATGGCGGCAGGAGAAGATAAGCCGGTCAAAAAACTCATTCTTCCGGGTGAATCTTTTTTGCTTGACGGTCGACCTGCGTTTATTCTGTGGCCGTCAAAGGAGAAACGGCAACAACCGCAACCGTGGATTATGTACTCTCCAACGCTACCGGGAACACCGGACAGCCATGAAAAGTGGATGCACGAGCAGTTTCTTGCCTCTGGCATTGCCGTCGCTGGGATTGATGTTGGAGAAGCCTACGGAAGTCCTGCAGGACAGAAGCTCTTCACGGCTCTCTACCGTGAGCTAACCAAAGAGCGTGGTTTTGCGACAAAGCCATGTTTGCTCGGAAGAAGTCGCGGTGGACTATGGGCCAGCAGCTGGGCGATACGCAATACTGATAAAGTCTCAGGCTTGGCAGGCATTTACCCGGTCTTTGATCTAAGAACCTATCCAGGTTTGAATCGCGCCGCACCGGCTTATGGCTTGAAATCGGACGAGTTAGAAGCCGCACTCGACGAACACAATCCCATAGCGAAAATTGATGTACTCGCCAAAGCCAAGGTGCCGGTGTTCATCATCCACGGTGACATCGACAAGGTGGTGCCGCTCAAAGAAAACTCGGCAACTCTGGTCGAACGATACAAGCAAGCCAAAGCTGGTGATCTTGTAAAACTGATGGTCGTCGAGGGACAGGGGCACAACTATTTCCCAGGCTTCTTCCGGTGTCAACAGCTGGTCGACTTTGCCATTCAACGAGCGAAGTTCGGCGGAATTGTACTGAGTGATGGTTTGTCTGCGGAACAGACCGACATCAATGCTCGCGATACATCCTACCAACGAGAGCAGAAGCTGCCCGACCTGAAACAACCGATTCTCGACACCGAACCTGGTAATTTGAATGACGGAATAGCAGTCGGTTCACTGGCTCAATGCGGTTGTGATGAGGAGGCGATTGCGCAACTCGTGGAAGACATTGACAGCGGCAAGTACGGCAACATCGACAGTCTTCTCATCTCCGCGAATGGGAAATTAGTTCTGGAGAGTTATTACCGCCGAGGTCGGGCGGATTTTCCGCATTATCAAATGTCGATCACTAAATCCATCACTGCCCTGGCGATTGGCCGAGCGATGCAGCTCGGGTACATCAAGAATTTGAACACACCGGTCGTAGATTATCTCAAAGAGATTGATCGCGCAGAGTTGGCATCTGGTGCCGCAGAAATCACGGTAGCAGATTGCTTGAATATGCACTCCGGGCTTCGCATTCCCAAGGAGAAAGCCGAGGGCGCTCTCCGGCAAGCAGTGAAGCTGGAAGGTCAGGGGCAGGCTCAAATGATTCTGGCAATGTCCGATCCCATAACAGCGACTTCGAAGTCATACAAATACCAAGGTACCGATCCGTCACTGGTGATGCAGGTTGTCGAAGCGGTCGTGCCAGGAACGGCGGAAAAGTTCATTAAAAAGGAAGTCCTGGGTCGACTCGGCATTTCCAACTACGCTTGGCAGCCCGACGTCAGTGGACTTCCCAAAGCAGCAGCAGGGTCGAGTCTTCGTTCTCGTGACATGCTCAAACTGGGGAGACTCGTCACAGACGGTGGGAAATGGGACGGCGAACAACTTTGGCCGAAAGATTTCATTCTGAACGCAGTGAGTCCGATCTACACGAACAAGGCTGGTCATTCGTACGGATACTTCTGGTGGGGCAGCGAAATGGAATTCGGCGGAAAGAGGCATCACTGTATTTCCGCTCGAGGAGCTGGCGGCCAGTTTCTCTTTATTCTGCCAACTCTTGATCTAATTGTTGTCGTGACCAGCCACAACAAAGATAAAGCAATGCGGTATCCATTCGAGTTTTTAGCTGAAAGAATCCTGCCTGCATTTGCTTCCGAGTAATCAAACTGCCAATGATGCCAGAGTCGTGCACAACGTTCTTGCCGCACGAACACTTTTCTGGACAACACAACACTTTCACGAGATAACCATCCACCGGAAGAGTAAGCGTATGATCATCAAACGATTTGATTTCCCTTGCATTCGGCAGGTCATCAACGGCCGCTTTGCAATCATCTCGGCGTCCACTCTCCTTCTGGTTCTCGGATTGCTCTGCGAGAATTCCGTTCGGGCTGAATCTCCAATTCTGGTCGCCCATCGTGGATTGTTGCGGCACACTCCAGAAAACACGCTCCCTTCTTTCGCTGCATGCCTTGAACTCGGCATGGGTTTCGAGCTGGATATCCGAACGACGAAAGATGGTCATTTAGTGGTCTTGCACGACGACAGTGTCAAGAGGACTACAGACGGCCCCGGCCGGTCAGTTCGTGACCTGACATTGAATGAGGTCCGCAAACTTGACGCTGGAAGTTGGTTCGATCCGGTTTTCACTGGTGTGCGTGTCCCGACCCTGGAGGAAACATTCGCAATGGTGAAATCCCGAAAACGTAGTC
>DAOUPA010000740.1 GCA_030626405.1 Planctomicrobium sp. | reverse complement strand
TACGATTATTGCCCGAGACAGTGAGGAACAAGCCATCTGGGACAACAGCGGTTGGCATCACACTTCAGCCCTGAGTGAACGCAACGAAACCGGATTCCCAATCATTGCTGGGACAATGAAGGAAAATTTCACAAATAGAATGAGTTACGGCTATGTTCTTTTTCCAGTGGCTCAGTAGGAAAACATCGTTCTCCGTTTTGGAATCTCGATCTGACTGACGCCTTGCGGAAAATGATTGCCCCTCCAGGCTAATGGTCAGAGAAATCGACTCAAGAAACAACACTGCAATGAGACAGTACTGCTGCAGCAACAACAAAATATTCTCATCAACTCAACCGTTTAATAGCACAGCGAGAAAACCACCGTTTTTTGATTTGAGTCCCAGTTTCTCATACGTTTTCTGATTCAACGAATCTGTCCCAAGTACTCCATACGTTTCCTCGGAAGAAGCTGAAGGATACGTCAGGAACCAATCATCCGCGATTTATTGAGTCTGTTTTTACTTGCTGACAAGCTTGTGAGACGAACTGTATTTCATTCTTCATTGTCGATCATGTCGCGTTCGGCGATCCATAGGACAATGGCGGTAGCGACTCCAAAAGTCAGAGGGCTCCAGAAGGGGAACGCAGCAAGCAATCCTGCGAGCGGAAAGTAGATCAAGCCTATCAATAACAATTTCCCTGAGTAAATTGCTCCGTGACAGATGATGGCCACACCATAGATTAAAGCCAAGGAGGGATAGACCTTCCAAGCCAGTTCGATCGGTGCTGTCCAGCCAGGCCCGTAGATCCACAGCAGAGTAAGAAATGAAAGGATGACTGCCAGTTGAATGATCGCGCTCTGCCTTTCGACAGGATGCAACGTCCAGTACCGTGAATAATGGAAACGCCAAGAGACCCCGGCACACATCAATACACCGCAGGTAATCGTCAACCACAACCATCCGGCGTGTTGGTTCGTTGCGATGAGAGCGAAAATAAATGCGTGTATCAGCAACGTCGAAAACGCAAGCCATCGTGTCGCGGGAGCACTCGAAAATTCGTCTGAAGTCGTGCGATGACGAAGAACGCGGTGAACGGCATTCGCCATTGATAGTGGAGCAACAAGTGGAGGTTCGCCCTTCAAGTATCGTTCGAGGTCGCTTGCCAAGGCGTCAGCGGATACGTAACGATCTCCAGTCTCTTTTTCGAGACAACGGAGGCAAATCGCTTCCAGGCTTGGATCGACTTCGGAATTGAGTTCACGTGGTGGAACAGGTGCCTGAGTCCGAACTTTTTCGAAGACTTTCAGGACGTCGGCGTCTTGGAACGGAGCCTTGCCTGTCAAGCACTCATAGAGAATGCCACCCAATCCATAGACATCCACCGCTGCACCGATCGAGCGCTGATCATCGATCTGCTCGGGAGAAATGTATGCAGCCGTACCCAAAATCTGGCCAGTCATGGTATTGCTGTCATCAACATCCATTCTCTTCGCGAGTCCAAAGTCTGTTAACCAAGGCTTCCCTTCAGTATCGATGAGTACGTTTGCCGGTTTTAAATCTCGGTGAAGGATCCCTCTTTCATGCGCAAATGCTACCGCGACTGCCAGAGTCCGCAGGAGTTGTGCGGCGGCGTGACTGCTCAGCGGTTGACTGCGGAGGGCGTCTTTCAAGTTCTGGCCGTCAATACAAGCCATCGTGAAAAAAGGGAGACCATTGCACTCTCCCACATCGTAAACGGGGACAATGTTCGAGTGCTCCAATCTGGCAGCCGCTTTCACTTCAATCTGAAAGCGGTCAAGAACCTGAGGTGAAACAGTTGATGAAATCATTTTCAAAGCAACAAAGCGATCCGCGTTCGGCTGTCTCACCTTCAGCACAATTCCCATCCCACCCTGGCCAATCATTTCAACAACTTCATATTCATTGACTTTCTGTGGGTAATGAAAAGAGCCGTTGGACACGACTTCACTGTGGTCGTCCAAATAGACGTGAGTTTCGACCGACTCATCTAGACTTACCAGAAAGCTGGCATCGTTGGCAGCCGCGTCATTGTCCAGCATGGCAAGCACATCATCCGCCAGTGAGACGTCCTGACTACGAAGTTCGGTCAGATACGCTCCCTGCTGATCACGATCCATATTCGAAATGGTTGTAAAGTGCCTGCAAATTTCTTCATACCTTTTGCCTTCCATATCAGTTGCCGATCGATATTGTCTGAAACAGGAACGCGCGAGCGATGCGCCAATTCGACTCAATAGAAGTGACAGAGATTTCCAATAC
>DAOUPA010000121.1 GCA_030626405.1 Planctomicrobium sp. | reverse complement strand
CTCGAAGAAGGTGGCTACGAAGGGGAAAGAGCGATGACCTACTACGACAAGCCTGGGAAACTGGCGCCGGGGTTGGAGCAGAATATCTTCGATGCAACGCATCGTCTCATGCCTGCCTCGTTCAAAAATAAAATAGTGTCCAAAGTATACGCTGGCCTACCTCGGCTCTCACCAACGGTATCATTGAGTCGACTGACAATTCCAGCGGACTGGTCCGCGCAGGTGGTCGCTGCGGAACCGTTGACAACCGATCCGGTCGCTTTCGACTTTGCGCCTGATGGATCGCTCTGGGTTTGTGAGATGCACGACTACCCTTCTGGGGTCAGCGGGGAGTTTGAGCCCGGTGGCAAAGTTCGCATTCTGCGAGACGATAACGGAGACGGGATTTTCGATCGCTCGACGGTCTTTATGGACCAACTTCCATTTCCCACAGGCGTTACAGTTTGGCGAGAAGGTGTTCTCATCTGTGCCGCGCCGGACATTATTTATGCGGAAGATACAGACGGAGACGATATCGCCGATATACGCCGTGTCCTCTTCTCTGGGTTTGGAACAGAGAACTATCAGGCACGCGTCAACAGCCTGACGTATGGACTGGATGGCTGGATTTATGGTGCTTGTGGCTTGTTTGGTGGGAACATCAAATCACATCAAACAGGTGAAACAGTTGCTCTCGGGAATCGTGACTTCCGAATCGATCCTGATCGAGGAGTTCTAGAGCCGCTCACCGGTCGTACTCAACAGGGACGTGTTCGAAACGACTCCGGAGATTGGTTCGGTTGCAGTAATGGTCAACCCTGCTGGTACTATCCGCTGTTGCGAGATGATTCCCGACCAGGGTTGAAATCGCCTCCCTTCAAACTCTCCGTCCCGACTGGTGAAGTTCGGAAACTGTACCCGGAAAATAATGACTACCAGCGATTCAAACTGACTGGTGAGGCTGGGCGTGTTACCGCAGCGTGCGGGTTGGGCATCTATCGAGACGACTGGCTCGGACATGGCCTGCAAGGGAACGCAGTCGTCTGTGAGCCGGTCAATCTTGTGCTGCACCGACGTGTATTAAAGGCAGATGGGTTGATCTTCAAAGGCGACCGCGCACCAGGCGAAGAACAGGCGGAGTTAATCACCTCGACCGACAACTGGTTTCGACCGGTGCAAGTGCGTACCGGTCCTGACGGTGGTCTCTGGGTTGCAGATATGTCGCGTGGAGTTGTTGAACATCCAATCTGGATTCCTGAAGAAACTCGCAATAAGATCGACCTTCGTGCCGGTGATGATCAGGGTCGCATCATACGCATTTTGCGAAAAGGTCTTTTAGGCCGACCTGTTCCAAAACTCTCTGATATGTCTCCCCATGAACTGGTTGAGGTTCTTCGTTCTCCGAATGGAATTCGAAGAGACCTCGCACAACAAATTCTGTTATGGACCGACGACCTGAGTACCGTTCCTGCTTTGGAGACTCTAGCGGTTTCCGATGCTGCACCCGCCACTCGCTCCGCAGCGATTTGGATTCTTGCTCGCTACGGAGCCTTGTCTGAGAACGTTCTTCGAGCAAATTTAAGCAGTGATGACCCACAAGTGCGACGTCAGACAACTCGAGTGATCGCTGAGTATGGTGATCTATTTCCGAATTCGGGAGAACTTCTCAAGCTCTTACACGATGAAAAAAATCTGTTCGTCATTCGAGAACTAGTGGAAGCGTTGCGCCACGAAAGTTCACCTCATACTGTCACATGGCTGGCTCAGTTATACAGGCAACATTATCGGAACCGGCATCTCCAATTCATCATCCTGCGTGCCGTGAACACGAAGGACTGGGCGAATTTTATTGTAGAAGCTCTGAAACCAGGACAATATTCTCCGGCGATCTTGCAGCCGCTGCTTTCGATCAGTCTCGCTGCGCAAGACGCGGTGGCGTCACAGTCAATGTTGGGAATTCTGCTTCCAGAAGATCGGCCTGTCAGTGCCAATCATGCGATGATGATTGAACAGATTGCCGTTGCGGCGTGGAGAGATCGGAAGAAATCGGCCCACTGGCTCGATGAGAAATCTAAACTTCGTCTTCAGACTGAAATCAGAACTGCTCGCGATGTTTTCTCTGATTTGAAACAGAGTGAAGCTCGAAGGCTTTCTGCTGCAGGACTTTTGGGTCTGGATGCGAATTCACTCGATGGCGATCTTGAACTCTTGACTGAATATCTAGGACCTCAATCATCGCCTGCATTGCAATTGAGAATTATCTCGGTTCTTGATCGGACAGCAGATCCGCGCGTTTCAGATCTATTGCTTGCGAACTGGTCAACACTCGGTCCGAACGCAACGCAGCGGATTTTGGACATCACACTCAGTCGAACTGCTTCGGCACTTCGTTTTCTGGAAAAAATGCAGAAGAACGAAATCGCTGCGAACGTTCTCGATGCCACGCGTCGGCAGTCACTTTTACAACATCCAGATGATCAAGTCAGGTTGCAAGCAGAAGCGGTGCTAAAGAGTTCACTATCGGGTTCGCGCTCGGCGGTGATTGATCAATTTCGTCAGACACTTGCGCTCACGGGAGACTCGCATCGTGGAATCGAGGTTTACAAAAAACGTTGCAGTGTTTGCCACAAGATTGGGGAAACCGGTCATGCGGTCGGGCCTGACTTCAGTGAATCTCGAAACAAAACATGGTCGGCATTACTCACATCTCTGCTCAATCCGAATGCTGCCGTTGATCAGCGGTTCGCGGTCTATGTTGTCTCAACGAATGATGGTCGCGTTCTGCAAGGTATTCTCGCTGCCGAAGATGGAGAATCAATTACGATCAAAGGTCAGGAAGCAAAGTTGACCGTCGTTCCACGTGGTGAAATCGATGTCATCAAAAACACCGGTCGTTCAATGATGCCAGAAGGTCTGGAAAAAGAAATGACAGCTCAGGATTTCGCCGACCTCTTCGCCTTAATCACAACCCGCAATGAGTCCGATGAAACATTAAGCAAATTGTCTGGTGCCACTTCACCCTGAAAGAAAAGTATTCTAAGACACGCATCACACATACACGTCTCACTAACGCTCTGCATGTCCACCCTTCTCCGCGACGTGGGCATGGCACCCGTTTTGACCATCACTGATAGTACACTGAATGACTTCGATGATTGGATTTTGTCACTTTTTAATATTCGTCACAGCTCTCGAGTTTCACACCGGCTGTGCGCTGGTCGGCTGGAGTGGTGATCAAATGATTGTCGAACGTGAAAAATCCTCCGGCCCTTACTGGTTGACCATCATTCTTCACACAATAATTGGTATCGGATTACCTGCTCTGATGATGTTCGGATAGGAGACCCGTTCAGAGAATTTTGAGGCTCAATGAGGGTATGACCGGTAATACTGGCTCTACCTGACTGTGCTGATTCAGGCGAAATGAGAGAGTCAGGATGTATCCGCTGTTGTTTCACATTACAATTGTGCGTGAGAAGCGTCGTAGTGGTGTCTGTTCTGGATATTCGGAATCACACAAAATCGCACTGACGCATCTGTGAAGATGGATTATAATCAGACCTTGCGATCTTGAACGTGTCGTGTCGTAATGGTTTGAATGACAGGTAGGCAAACAATGACGTTTCAGCAGTTGATCTCTTTCTCTTTACTCTTGGTTGGATTTGGTTCTGCGCTTTTTGCGGCGGACCCGCTGGAGTACAACCGTGATATTCGTCCGATTCTGGCGGATAACTGCTTTGCCTGTCATGGTGCGGACAGTGCGGCTCGCAAGGCGGATTTGCGGCTTGATCAACGTGAGGACGCGATTGAATTAGGGGCGATCACTGCTGGAAATCTGACGGATAGCGAACTGATCGCGAGAATCATCACCGACGATGCCGACCTCGTGATGCCTCCGGCGGAAACAAAGAAGACGTTGACCGCCGAGCAGATAGAAATGCTCAAGCGCTGGGTGACAGAAGGCGCAAACTATGAGCCTCACTGGTCATTGATCCTTCCACAAAAAATCGAACCAACAGCAGTCAAAAACCAGAAGTGGTCCACAAACGCAATCGACAATTTCGTCCTTGCGAAGCTGGAAGCGAACGGTCTGATGCCTGCTCCAGAAGCAGACGCACGCACTCTTTTTCGACGGCTGCACTTGGACATCACCGGACTGCCACCTTCACCAAAAGATGTTGCTGCATTTGTAGATGATTACGAGAAACGCAAAGACGTCGCCCTTTCCGACTGGATCGACAAACTGATGCAGACCCCTGCCTGGGGAGAGCATCGTGGTCGCTACTGGCTCGATGCAGCACGTTACGCCGACACGCACGGCTTGCACTTCGACAACTACCGGGAAATGTGGCCTTATCGGGACTGGGTCATTCGGTCGTTCAATGCGAATCAGCCATTTGATCAATTCACGGTTGAGCAGTTCGCTGGTGACCTGTTGCCGAATCCAACCGAAGATCAACTGATCGCCACCGGTTTTCAGCGCTGTAACATCACGACAAACGAAGGCGGCACAATTGATGAGGAAAACCTCGCGAACTATGCAGTCGACCGTGTGCAAACGTTCGGATGGGTCTTCCTCGGAATGACAACGAATTGCGGGCAATGTCATGATCATAAATTCGACCCATTCACATCGAAGGATTTCTATTCGCTGGCGGCGTTTTTCCGCAACACGACACAAGGACCGAAAGATGGGAACGTCAAGGATGGACGTGGACCGATTCTTGTCGTGCCCTCGAAAGAAGATCGTTCGCGTTGGCAAGCATTGCCCGAAGAAATCATCACAGCCACTTCGAGGCGTAATGAACGAAAGAAAACCGCGCGTGGCAAATTCAATGAATGGCTCGCGACTGCGACTCCAGAGTCCTTAGAATCAGATGTCCCGTCGGAAGGAATCGTTGTCAATGTTCCACTCAATGAGGGGAAAGGGAATGAAGTCGCAAACAGATGCGATCCGTCAGAAACAGTCAAAGCCGCCGGTGAAGTGACATGGGCTGAAGGTGGCAAACTCGGACCTGCTCCGGTCATTAAAGCTGGCAGTACGTTCGATCTCGGTCAGGCAGGCGATTTCGAAAGAGCCGAGAATTTCAGCTATGGAGCATGGGTCAAACCTGCGGATGACAATTCTTCCGCCGCCATCCTCGGAAGAATGGACGAAAAAGCCGCTCACCGTGGTTGGGATTTGTGGAAGCAAGGGCGTTCGGTCTCTGTCCATATCATAGATTCGTGGCCGGGTAACGGACTCAAGGTGACAACGAACAAATCCGTACTCAAGGCGGGGCAGTGGGCGCATGTTTTCGCCACTTATGATGGTTCTGGAAAGCCAGAAGGCATCAAAATCTATGTGAATGGAAAGGAAGAGCCTCACAAGACGGAGAATAAAACTCTGACAGCAGAAGCGTCGATTCACACAGAGACACCTCTCCGCATTGGTCAGAGAAGCGAGGGTGCGGTCTTCAATGGAGGTGCCGTTCAAGACGTGCGGATCTATAGTCGAAAACTTGAAACAGGCGAAGTGCAGGCTCTCGCGACGGTCATTCCACTACAGTCCATGTTGTCAGTCGCAGCAGATAAAAGGACGAAAGAGCAGAACGCCGCTTTGTATGATCACTACCTGATCAACCGAGATTCCGAGTATCCAGCGTTGGTGAAAGCCGTTGTAGACCTGACTGCCGAGAAGGAAGCGATTCGCGCCAGAAGTCCGATTACCCATATTCAAGTGGAGAAAAAAGACTCACCTGCCATGGCACATATCCTGATGCGAGGTGAATACGACCGCCCTGGTGAAGAAGTCAAAGCAGCGACACCAGCGGCATTGCATCCATTTGGAAAAGAATCGCCCAACAACAGACTTGGTCTCGCGCAATGGTTAGTTGATCCTGCAAACCCACTTACGGTGCGGGTGACCGTCAATCGTTTCTGGCAACAGATCTTTGGACAAGGATTCGTCACCACAACCGAGGATTTCGGCGTGATGGGGGCTCTACCGAGTCATCCGAAATTGCTCGACTGGCTGGCTGTCGATTTTCGTGAAAATGGTTGGGATGTGAAACGTTTGTTTAAGCAGATGTTGATGAGCAGCACCTACCGACAGGCAGCAGTCATCACTCCACTAAAACTGGAGAAAGACAGAGACAATTCATTGCTCTCACGAGGTCCGCGTTATCGAATGGACGCTGAAATGGTCCGTGACAACGCCCTTGCGGTCAGCGGCCTGCTTTCTTCAAAGATGTACGGCCCCGGCGTGAAACCGTATCAACCGGAAGCGATTTGGGACGTCGTTGGCCTTCCCAGTGGAAACACACGGGACTACGTGCAGGACACAGGCGAGAACCTGTATCGCCGTACGATTTATACCTTCTGGAAGCGAATGGCGCCTCCACCGAATCTTGATGCGTTCAACGCACCAAGTCGCGAATTCTGTACGGTTCGACGAGAACGCACCAACACACCGCTTCAAGCATTGGTAACTCTCAACGACACGCAGTTTATCGAAGCGGCTCGTAATCTCGCTCAGTCATCACTTCAAATAAATGATGATGCGCGAACGATTCGGGATATCTCCCTACGTGTTCTCAGTCGTCCACTCAGTGAGAAGGAGCAAGCAATTCTGCTCGCCAACAAAACAGAGTTTCTCACTTACTATCAAGCGAATGCTGACGACGCGAAAGTGCTCGTCACAATTGGTGAAACGAAACGAGACGAAAAGATCGATGCTGCTACTCTGGCAGCCTGGACCCTGGTCTGTAACCAGATCATGAATCTTGATGAAACATTCAACAAATAAATTTCTGTTTAAACATTGAGGTTTTACAATGAACATCCTTCAGCAACTTCATGAGCAACAGTCTCGACGGCAGTTTTTTACCAGCGGACGTAACGTTCTCGGCGCCGCTGCGCTTTCTTCCCTGTTGGGAGGATCGAATTCCAGCGCCGCTGAATCGCATCAGCTTGGTCCGCACTACCAGCCGAAGGCAAAGCGAGTCATCTACCTGCACATGGTCGGCGGACCTTCACAAATGGATCTGTTCGATCCCAAACCAGGCATGGACGATTGGTACGACAAGGAACTTCCGGAGTCGATCAGAAAAGGTCAGCGATTGACGACGATGACCAGCGGTCAGGCTCGGTTTCCGGTCGCTCCTTCAAAGTACAAGTTCAGTCAGGTCGGTGAATGCGGCATGACGATGAACACAGAACTGCTGCCGAATCTGGCAAAGAAAGCAGATGAAATCTGCTGGATGCGGAGCCTCCACACCGAAGCGATCAATCACGAACCTGCCATCGCAGCCATGCAAACCGGCAATCAAGTCCCTGGACGTCCTTGTCTTGGATCATGGGCAACTTATGGACTGGGAACTGACAATGAAAATCTTCCGGGGTTTGTTGTTCTTGTCGCGGTCCCCAGCAATCGAGATCAGGAACAGGCCATTTCTTCCCGATTATGGAGTTCAGGTTACCTCCCCGGCGAACTTGCAGGCGTTTCGTTTCGCAGTAAGGGAGATCCGATTCTCTATATCAATAACCCTCCTGGTGTCCCGAATGCAATTCGCAAACGTACCATCGACGGTCTCAACGAGTTGAATAAAATCAACTATGAGTCGCTCGGTGATCCGGAGACACAAACGCGGATTCAACAGTACGAACTCGCTTTCCGCATGCAGGCCAGCGTGCCGGAACTGACGGATATTGCTCAAGAGCCGGAGCACATTTTCAAGCTCTACGGAGAAGATGCCAAGAAGCCCGGCAGTTTCGCGAACACCGCGCTCATGGCGCGTCGACTCGTCGAACGCGGTGTACGTTTCGTTCAAGTGTATCATAACAACTGGGACCACCATTCGAACGTCGCCGGTCGTATGCCGAGCCAGTGCAAAGATATTGATCAGCCATGTTATGCATTGCTTGAAGACCTCAAGCAGCGCGGCATGCTGGACGACACGCTCGTCATCTGGGGCGGCGAATTCGGTCGCACGATCTACACTCAGGGGAAACTCTCCAGAGAAAACTACGGGCGCGACCATCACCCGCGTTGTTTCTCGATGTGGATGGCAGGCGGCGGTGCCAAAGGTGGGGCCATCTTTGGCGAAACGGACGACTTCTCCTATAATATAGTGAAGGACCCGCTCCACATTCGAGACTTCCACGCCACCTTCCTCCACTTGCTAGGTTTCGACCACGAAAAACTCACCTACAAATTCCAGGGATTAGACCAAAGACTCACCGGAGTGTTACCCGCCCGCATTGTCAACGAGTTAATTTCATAACTGACGACGAACGCAAGCACCTCCCAATATTGCACAGACTGAATTCTGAGAGAATAAATGAGATTATTCACAGTAGTCATCATCTGCGTGGTTGGAAGCTTCACACTCCCGCAAGTGTGCGCTGCTCAAGAAGTCGACTACTTCAAGCACATTAAACCTTTGCTCGAAGCGAAGTGCTATGCCTGCCATGGCGTGCTCAAGCAAGAAGGTGAACTACGGCTGGAAACGAAATCTTTGATTCTCAAAGGCGGCGACAGCGGCTCTGCGATGGTTCCTGGTGATGTCGAAAATAGTTTGATTCTGGAACGAATCACGGACGACCAAGACTCGCGAATGCCTCCGGAAGGTGAAGGTGCAAAACTCAAAGCTGAAGAAATCGCCTTGCTTCGCCGCTGGATAGAGCAGGGTGCCTCCGCACCTGACGAATCGGTTCCTCTCCCACCGACGGAGCACTGGGCGTTCCTTCCGGTTGCAGCGCCAACCGGTGAGGGGAAAACTTCAATCGATGCAATTCTCAGAAAAAAGCGAACCGAACTCGGCTTAATAACTCAGCCGCAGGCTCAGCGTTCCATTTTAATTCGGCGGCTGTATCTCGATCTCGTCGGATTGCCTCCAACGCTGGATCAACTCCACGACCAGCGTCCTTGGAATGAAATTGTCGACGAACTTCTAGCAAGTCCCCATTACGGTGAGCGTTGGGGACGGCACTGGATGGACATTTGGCGCTACTCCGACTGGTACGGTTTAGGTGCTCAGTTGCGAAACAGCCAAAAACACATTTGGCACTGGCGCGACTGGATCGTTAATTCGCTCAACGAGGACAAAGGCTACGACCGGATGATTCTCGAAATGCTCGCCGGAGACGAGCTTGCTCCGGAAGACCCGGAAGTTCTCGCCGGGACAGGTTTTCTTGCCAGGAATTACTATCTCTTCAATCGAACAACCTGGCTCGACAGCACGATTGAACATACCGGCAAGGCGTTCCTGGGATTGACGCTCAATTGCGCGAAGTGCCACGACCACAAGTACGACCCGATTTCACAAGTTGACTACTACAACCTCCGCGCGATCTTCGAGCCGCATCAGGTACGCCTCGATCCCGTCCCAGGCGTGACCGACTTTGAACAGGACGGATTGCCGCGAGTTTTTGATGATCACTCAGATGCGAAAACACAATTACATATCAAGGGGAACCCCAAAAACCCCGATGAAGATACGGAAATCGTTCCGCATATTCCCGAAATTTTCGCTGGGCAGATGTCTGAAATAGAGCAGGTGTCACTTCCAGCATCGGCATTTGCTCCTGCCGTGCGAGACTATGTTCAGAAAGACCACTTGCAAAAAGCTGACGCTGCCATCGTTGCTGCAGAACAAAAGATCGCCGCAACGGAAATGAAACTGAATGCGTGGTTAAAGAAACAACCGGCCAAGCCTGCCACGGAGTCAGGACCAGAGTTCGCGTTCAAAGATGATTTCGATTCACTAAATCTCGATGCCTGGGAAATCGTTGGGGATTCATGGAAGTATTCCGATGGTGTTTTGCACCGAACAACATCTACGCGCAATCCGGAACCGATTCGCTTCAAACCCTCCCTGCCGGATGATTTTGAAATCACCTGTCGCTACACCACAACCGGTGGAGACACATACAAGTCCGTCACCTTCCGCTTTGATGAATCTGACGACAACGCATACGCAAATTTTGTCTACACCAGTGCCCACGAACCAGGACCAAAAGTTCAGGCCGCATACGTGCGTAATGGTACATCGAACTATCCCGCCACAGGTCGCGTTGCCAGGCCGATCAAAGTTGGTCAAACCTACGAACTTCGGTTCGCAGTGCGGGACCGATTACTAAACGTTTGGCTGGATGGCGAATTTATCCTGGCCTACACCCTACCGGACCGAAAACCGCAGGGATCCCTTTCGCTCTCTGGGTTTGACGCAACCGTCGCGTTTGATTCGATCTCAATTCGTTCACTGCCAATCGATTTTGAAATGGCAGAGGGGAAAGGCACCACTGCTGCTCCTCAAAATCCAGAACTGGAATTGAAGATTGCGCAAGCGATGTTCGCCAATGCTCAGGCAAAAAGAGAATCACTCCTCGCTACGTTCGCCGCGGACCGTGCAACGTATCTCGAAAACGATTCGGAGAAGCGAGGCGAACTTTCAAAGCTGGCAGCGGTAGCGCAAGTCAAATTCATGCAAGCCGAGGCTGAACACGCGTTGCTTGCGGCCGGTGCAGATGAAAAGAAGATCAACGCTGCGAAAAAGAAAACTACGGATGCAGAAAAGAAACTCGCAGCCATTGAAAAAGGTGAGCAGACCTACACGAGCTTTCGTGCATCACGAAAGGCGTTAGAAACCCCTGCTCATAAAGAACCGGACTACCCACCGACGTATTCGCCAACAAGCACAGGACGCCGATTAGCGCTCGCGCGTTGGGTTGCGTCTCGGCAGAACCCGTTGACGGCTCGTGTTGCCGTGAATCACATTTGGATGAGGCATTTCGGAGTTCCGATTGTTGAGTCTGTTTCAGATTTCGGACTACGTGCCGAAAATCCGGTTCATGCCGATCTGCTTGATTACCTTGCCTGGGAATTCATGGAGTCAGGCTGGAGTATGAAGCATCTGCACCGATTGATTGTCAACTCTGTTGCCTATCAACTCAGTTCCTCGACAAGGAATGCAGATCCCAAAACCTTAGACGCAGACTCAACGAATCAATACTACTGGCGGATGAACACCCGCCGCATGGAAGCACAGATTGTTCGAGATAGCTTGCTGAAACTTTCTGGCACGCTCGACGAAACCCTCGGCGGACCATCACTCAATGTTGGTAAGGCGAGTTCTCGCAGAAGCTTGTACTTCAAGCATTCGCGGGACCAGCAGGATAAATTCCTCTCGATGTTCGACGACGCCGACCTCCTGCAATGTTACCAACGCAACGAAAGCATCGTTCCGCAACAAGCACTCGCGCTCGCCAACAGTGAACTCTCCATGTCGCTGGCAGAAAAAATCACAGGTGAAATTTATGAGTCAATTCCAGGTGGAGATCAAAAGCTCTTCATCCTTACGACTTTTGAAACATTGCTCGGACGCTCAGCCTCAGAAGAAGAAATTGAAGCCTGCACTGCTTATTGCAATCACATAGAAGAACTCATCAAGACAGAGAAAAAACTTTCGGCAGCAGAGCTAGCATCAAAAGTACGTGTTCGCCTAGTACACAGTTTGTTGAATCACAACGATTTCATTTCGATTCGGTAGAAATCATGGACCGTAGACATTTCCTCAATCATTCCGCGTTAGGATTCAGTTCTCTCGCCCTGAGTTCGATGCTGCACGCCGATGGCTTCGCCGCAGAAAAAACAGCAAGCAGCAATCTCACAGACGGCATCTCGCACTTCGCCCCCAAGGCGAAAAGTGTCATCTGGCTGTTTATGCGGGGCGGCGTGAGCCACATGGAGAGTTTTGATCCGAAGCCGGCGCTGAACAAATACTCCGGGAAGTCAATCTCAGAGACTCCATTTGCCTACGTGCAAGAACCTGAGAGGCTCAAGAAAGTGCGCGTTGTTGTTGTCAACGACGCGAATGGCCAGCAGCGAACGAAAATTTACCCACTACAAATCGGCTTCAAGAAATATGGCGAGAGCGGGATCGAACTGAGCGACTGGTTCCCGCACACCGGTTCCGTCATCGATGACATCTCTGTCGTCCGCTCAATGTGGACGACAGACGACAACCATGGGGCACAAGTTCAGTTTCATTCCGGGCGACACATGCTCGACCCCCGAGTCCCGACGATCGGCGCCTGGATTACCTGGGGACTGGGAACACTGAACGAAAACTTGCCGCAATTTATCAGCATGGGACCAAGATTTTTCGATCGTCGTGATGGGCACTACCTCGGCCCAGCGTACGACTCCATCGCTCTCAAAGTCGATCCAAAGAATCCGCTTGATTATGCGAAGCCGGAAGGGGACATCACTCACGCCCAACAACGACTCAGCTTTGACTTAGTGAATCGGCTCAACACATTAACGCAAAGCAACTATCCGAACGACGCAGCGCTGGACGCGCGCATCAAATCCTATGAATTGGCATTTCGAATGCAGACCGCCGTTCCGGGAGTCATTGATTTCTCCCCAGAAACAGCAGCGACGAAAACTCTCTACGGTTTCGACCAAAAAGAAACACGCCCCTTCGGCGAACAATTACTCGCCGCGCGTCGATTCGTGGAACGCGGTGTTCGCTTCATTCAAATTCAACATGGCTCCGGCGCCGCTGGTGCCTGGGATCAACATTCCGGATTGAAAAAGAAGCACGCCCAACTTGCCAAGCAAGTCGACCAACCCGTTGCCGGGCTCATTACAGACTTAAAGCAACGCGGTCTTCTCGATGAGACACTCGTTGTTTTCGCCACAGAATTCGGTCGCACGCCTGGCTCACAAGGAACCGATGGTCGCGACCACCACCCGTACGGTTTCAGCATCTGGATGGCAGGAGGCGGCCTGAAAGGTGGCGTGGCACATGGAACAACCGACGAACTCGGATTCCATACCGTCGAGAACCCGCACTACGTGACCGACGTCCACGCGACCATCCTCAAACAACTCGGCCTCCACTCCCACCACATGGAAATCCCCGGCTACAAACGCCTCGACCAAGACTTCGGTCACCCGATTGATGAGATAATTGCGTGAGTGGTTTTCATTTACTTTAATCCCATCGAGACCTCACATGAATGATCTCAATCACAAACCTGTCTCATCCTTAGCCGTGTGTTCTATGGTGTTTGGCCTGATTGCGATTCTGGGTATTGCGATCCCAGTGTTTCTCTTTGCACTCTTGCTTAGTGTTCCCCTTGGAATTGCTGCGATCTTTAGCATTCGTAAACACGATTTGAATGGGACTCTACCATCAATTCTCGGAATCGTTGTTGCAATGGTTTTCGCGATTGGCACTCCTGCCCGCCATTACCTGGAGTACCGTTTCGAGTCACCTTTGGGTTACCAACGGCTCGATTTCAATTCGTTAATTGCGAGCGGCGGAATCGATCTCGACAAGTATCTTGGAGAAAGTATTTGCCTCAAGGGGTATCCGATGATTCCAAGGGACTGGAAGGAGTCTCGCCTCGTCGGTCTCACGCCCGATGGAAATATGTTTCGAGGTGAAACACTGGTTGTCGTTGAGATTTCTCTCGATGAATGGCAACTCAAGGAAAACCAAAGCATTTCTGTCTCAGGCACACTCGTCCGCTTCCAAGGGAAAGGCAATTCGGAATACGGGCCAAAATATCTCCTGAAGCAAAGCACCATACGCCAGTGCAAGACACGGTATGACCTTGCAGATTTTAATTCGGGTTGGGGGTGCTGAAACGGCTTGGATTTATGTAGCACGAGTGACGCTTATTCATCCCGATAAAAAGTGAGCTTCGCAAGAAAGTAAAGTCAATCAAATTGAAACGGGATCCCTGGGATTGAAAGCGTGTCACTGACATCTTTGGTGAAGTAACCACGAATGTTCTCTGGCGAGACTGTGTCCTCGACGAAGTGAACGGCTCCAACGCAACTGAGAGTTAAAAACCCGCCTTCGGTAAATCCCCCTAACCGTGGGACGACCGAATCGACGGAATATCGAATGTCGATCGGCTTGGTCCATGGTTCACGACTTTTTGACTCAACAACTTGGACTGTTCTGAAGAGCCAAGGTTCTGGATATTTTTTGTAACGCGCGATCACCGCAGGATCAAATGCCGTGCCGCGTCCGACGATTGCATAAAACCCAGAGTGAATCGAATTTGCTTCATCAGATGGGTGGCGGTACAAATCAGGAATGGACTGAAGCACTGCTCGATTCTCTTCGCTGTCCCAGGTTTTATTGAGATCGTAGCCGAGCGCCGTGATGGCCGCATTGTACTTTTCACGATTGTAGAAATCCTTGATTCCCAGATTTTTCAGTCGATCTTGCTGAATGAACGGTAGTAATTCCACTCGCCAGCTATGAGGAGTTTTTCCGTCAGGGCCCAAGATAACAGCCGGAGGAAACCGACCGAAAACGTCGTGGTAATTGTGAAACGCTAACCCAATGTACTTAAGATTGCGAAAGCCAGGAGTCGCTTCCGTTCGCTTTACAGCAGCCTCATAGGATAGGTTTTTATGATCATCTGCGAGTGAGGTAGACAGCAGACCAAGTGACGAATTAATGAGTGCAAGATTCAGTAATATTCGTTTCATGTGAATCTCGTGTCAGTTGTGAAATTTTCCATCAGCCGAATATGTCCTGCCAATGCGTTGGCATTCGATAGTAAGTGCAGGTCGTTACAGAATCAACTTAGGGTTCGATAGCACAGTCGGGGAACGAATGCTCACTCTTGAAAAAGCTTCACTGCGACGGGGTAAACGAACAGGAACCAGATGCCGGTCAGGCAACTGATCATTCCGCTGAATGCAAAGAACGGATGAGCTGGTATCTGGAGGTATGTGCAACCGATCCAAACAAACAAAACAAAACCGAGACCGCTGTACCAGGCTAATGACCAAATTGGACATGCCTGCTTCAGTGCCGCGTGACGTGCTTTTGTTTCAGGTGTTTGTTCTTCACCTTCGGGTGAATTCAGACCCAACGTTGTGTAAGTCGAAACGAACGGGATGAACATGAGAGCGGAAATGACAAACGCAATTCCTGTTGCGGACTCCGATTGCAAGAACGCTATTGGAATCAGTCGCCAAGTGAAAGTGGCAACGAGCAGAAAGAGTCCATGTGCCAGTGAGAAAATTGCGAAGATCAACCGCATGACCGGATCGCTCAACAAAGAGTTTCGCCACCGCCGCTCCATGCTGGGGCGAAACACGTTGGCTCAACACGAGATCATATTGGCAGGATTTGCATGTATAAACTGTAGTTTTGCAAAATCGCAGTTGACCTTGCAGTGATCGGTGTTTTTGTGGTTAATTTCCCCGGATTTAAATGGCGCATCACGACTATGGAGGGGCAAGCGATGCCT
>DAOUPA010000162.1 GCA_030626405.1 Planctomicrobium sp. | reverse complement strand
GGTCGTCAACAAACCTTGCTTCGACGGAACCGGCTTCGAGCCGGTGTTCATCAACATGAAACAGCCAGTGCCATACGTGTTCTTCGCATCGCCAGCGCTGAAACATCCCTGACCGAATGTTGCCGCCTGTTGATCGCCGGCACAACCAGCGATGGGGATCGCGCGACCGAAGAGTTCCGGTGCGGTTTCGCCGAAGATTCCGCTCGATGGTTTCACTTCCGGCAACATGCAGCGAGGGACGTTGAGGACGTTAAGGAGTTCGTCGTCCCATTCCATCGTGTTCAAATTGAATAACATTGTCCGGCTGGCGTTCGAGACATCCGTCGCATGGACTGTGCCGCCGGTCAGTCTCCAGATGAGAAAGCTATCGACGGTGCCGCAGAGGATCTCCCCCTGCTCTGCTCGTTGACGCAGACCATCAACAGTGTCCAGTAAATACTGAATCTTTGTGCCGGAGAAGTAGGCGTCGACGACGAGTCCAGTCTTCTCACGAATCATCGCTTCGTGACCATCTGCTTTCAGCTTCTTGCAGATTGAATCAGTGATACGGCTTTGCCAGACGATGGCGTTGCAAACCGGCTTGCCGGTTTCCTTCTCCCAGAGGACAATCGTTTCACGCTGATTCGTGATTCCAATCGCGGCAATCTTTTCGACATCAACGCCGCTCGATTCAATCGCTTTCTGTGCGGTTGCCAACTGCGTGGACCAGATCGCTTCCGGATCATGTTCTACGTGACCCGGCGTGGGGAAAATTTGTTCAAATTCTTCTTGTGCCTGAGAGACAATGCTGCCGTGGTCATCAAAGAGGATTGCCCGACTGGAAGTGGTACCTTGATCGAGAGCGAGAACGTATTTCATCGTGAAAACTCCAATATAAATAGAGAGAGAGGGGACGGCAATCATGGCATAGCCTCAACATGAGCGTCAACTCGCTGCCAAAAGACGACTTCATGAGCCGATAGCGCTAGCCACAGACGTCGTGGGGCAACGCCTTCTCGCAAAATACCCGACGCTAGCGCGTACGGCTCTCGGGATAAAGAAATGCACATTCTACTGGTCAGCTTTTGACTTTCTGGCACACACTTCCAAGAATGCATCCATCACATCCTTTCAGGAGCGTTTCCATGTCGCGATCAATTCGACTCTTCATCTGCCTTGCACTGTTTTCTACTCTCGTCGATTCCCTTCCCGCCGAAGACTGGCCTCAGTGGCGCGGGGCGAACCGCGATGCGGCCTGGAATGAAGATGGAATCATCGAATCGATTCCGGAAGATGGCCTGGAGGTGAAGTGGAGAGTCAAAATCTCCGGCGGTTACTCTGGTCCTGCCGTCGTCGGGAATCTGGTGTATGTCACTGATTATGTGCGAGAGTCTGGTGACGCCTCAAACGGTCCTGGCACGATTAATCAATTGCAAGGGGAAGAACGCGTTCTTTGCCTGAACGCGACGACAGGAAAAATCGTCTGGAAACATGAGTACGATTGCCCGTATCGCATTTCCTATCCGGCTGGTCCACGCACAACGCCAACAGTCGATAGTGACCGAGTCTATACTTTCGGATCGGAAGGCCATTTGTTCTGCTTCAATCGCAAAACGGGTGAGGTCATTTGGTCCAGGCAATTGCGAGACGAATACAAAGCCAAAACCCCGGTCTGGGGATTTTCTGCTCACCCACTGGTCCACGGTGAGACAATCTATTGCATCGTCGGTGGGCAAGGTAGCGTCGTTGTGGCTCTGGACAAGATGACCGGCGAAGAGAAATGGACGGCACTTTCGGCGTCCGAACCAGGATACTGTCCGCCGACAATGATTGAAGCTGGTGGCACGCATCAGCTTTTGATTTGGGACGCGGACAAGCTGAGCAGTTTGAATCCTGAATCAGGAAAAGTGTACTGGTCGCAACCGCTCAAGCCACAGTATTCAATGTCAATTATGGCTCCGCAAAAGTCTGGCGACTTTCTCTTTGCCAGCAGCATTGGCGACGTGGGGGCCTTGTTCAAACTCGATCCAGAAAAGCCGGCAGCCTCTCTGGTGTGGCGAGGCGATAATCGCTCAGCGGTTTATTGTGCCAATAGCACTCCTTTTTTAACTGACGATACAATTTACGGAGCCGATTGCCGAAGTGGCGCCCTGATGGGGGTTGATCTGCAAACCGGCAAGCGTCTCTGGCAAACATTCAAGCCAACGACCGGTTCGCGCCGAATGAATCATGGGACAGCGTTTATCGTGAAGAACAAGGACCAGTTCTTCCTCTTCAGTGAAACAGGTGATTTGGTGACTGCTCAATTGACGAGAGAAGGTTACAATGAAACCGGACGGTTCCATGTCCTCGAACCGACCAACGAAGCGTTCGGCCGAAGCGTCGTCTGGACTCACCCTGCTTTTGCCAACGGTTACTGTTATGCGAGAAACGATCAGGAAATCGTTTGTGTTTCTCTAAAAGCAAAAGATTACAAAACCGCTGCATCGAAGTGAAAATGATTATTGAACTTTAAGCGATCAATGAGTAGGGCCGGTTCCACCGGCTGAATACAACTTGAGCATTCAATGGTCGGTAGAACAGGCCCTACTTCTCTACTTGTTGCATTCGAAAATTAATGAGCATGAATCACGACGGATCGAAACGTGAAATCGAATGACAAAGAATGTCATTAAGATCGGGATGGTTGGAACTCTGGACGTCGATAACGATCCGGTGCTGCGTGCATTGCAATCTCAAAAGCGAATGCACCTCTCGGCAGCCTTTTCTCCGGTCTATGCAAACGTTGAATCGTTCTCTCGTAATCATCAAGCCTCACCGTTTGGAAGCCTGCGATGCCTTGTCGAGCATGATGCAATTCAAGGATTGATCTGGAACAAGCAGCTCGCGGAGATTGACCTTGTCAAGTGGGCGTTTGGAACGGAACCGAAACCAATTCTCGCTCGACAACAATTTCTGGAGCACTGTTCGATTGAATCGCTGGTACGCTTGCGCAATCGAGCAGCAGCCGAGCATGTTGTGATCCTTCCGGAGCTTCTGCATCGCTGGACGCCTGCGACTTTGCGTTTGAGGGAATTGATTGCCACTGAGTTGGGGCCAATTCATAGAATCACGATGACTGTTCAGTACAACAACCGTGCCTCGCAGATTCACTCAATCGACTGGATCAGAACGATGTTGGCGATCAGAGAGGTGAACGTGGTCTTCCAAGGTGAAAACCAGTCGATCAACATTGAATTTGCACGCCACAATGGTTTGCCTGCGATTTGCCGATTGAATTTGCTAAACGAGTCATTTTCGGAGTCACTCACTACGAACGAAAATGCTTCAATTCGGCAAGTTGAATGTGAAGGTGGAATGGTCGAGATCAGTTCTGATGACGACTTGAGATGGCGTACGAATGAAGACTGGATTGTCGAGCACCTTGAAAGTGACAGATCGGCGGCGGATGTAATGCCTGACCTATTCGGACGCCGCATCGTTGGAGGGATCGTACCTGTTCCTGATCTGAACGAATACTTGCGCAGCTACCGGCTTCTCACGGCAATTCGAGATAGTCAGAAAACGGGAAACGCAATCAATATCGACGATGCATCAGTTCCCATCGACCACGGCGAACTCAGCTTTTGAGCCGTTCGGACGGTTGAATTCCAATTTCACAGCACCTGCCTGCCTGGCGTTGGAATCTATTCGCAAAGTCACTGTATGAACGCCTGCTCCAAGGGTTTTCTCGAACATTGCTCCAGACTCCAACTGTTCGTCATCGAGCCAGAGTTGAATTCCCTCTGCTGAATTCAACGTTCCTTGAATGGTTCCACCATTGGAGACATTCAGTTCACCTTGAACATAAACAACTGGTTGCGACGTTTGAGTGATCAATTCATCAAGCGGCAATTCTCCGTTTACTTTCGCATAGACAGAGAGCCAACTCTTCGAACGCAGAACGAGATCCTCAAAGGACGAAAGCGTGGGGACTTCATCGATCAACTCTTGTGGAGTCTCAGTTAACAATTTCCATCTCTGCATTCGCTGCGTGGAACGAATCGCATATTCTCCCGGCTTCCCTAGCATTGAGAGATACTTGGCCAGGTCGATGAACTCCGCGTGAGTCATGAATTTCACAAGCCCTTTGGGCATGAGTGACTTCCCTTCGACTTCATCTTCGATATCGCCAATAGGGATCGAAGTTTGCTTCCCGGTCGCGTCTTTTAAGACAAGTGCGTTCGCTGTTCTGTCGGCAACAAGCCCTTGATGAATCCGCCCTGCGGTCGTAATCACGACGCGCGTGGTGTACGCCTCTTTGATCGATTGATCTGGATCGAGGACCGACATGACGACATAGTCAAGAGGAGAACTAGCCCCGATCGCACTCAGATCAGGACCAATTTGCCCACCCGCTTTGCTCACAGCATGGCACTTCATGCAGCTCAAGTCGTTACGTCGAAAGACTTGCTCGCCTCTTGCTGGGTCACCCTGTTCATTCACTTCGATCACGAGTGCCGCTAACTCTGCCTTCGTAGGTGGCTTGGGATCACCGGCGATTCCAGCGATCTTGGACAAGACGGCAGACAACTCCTTATCTGTCCGTCCAATCGAAAACATGTGCCGCAGCGCCAGCTTCGCAACATCCCCGCGAGGAGGGTTTACCTCAATCGCGGTCGCTAATACATTCGAGCCACCTTCACGGTCAAGAAAACCATCGAGAATCGTTGTCGGGAGATCGTGTTCGCCAGCATCAACGAGTGCCTTGGCAGCCAGCGTCGCAGCCGCTTTGACGTCGATTCTTGACAAGACTCGAATCGCCGTTGAACGTTCATTGAACGAATGATCGCCCTGCGCAAGATTGCTTAACAGGGATTTAGTTTTATCAGGCGCAATTTTCGTCATCGCAAGAAGCGCAATCGTCTGCACCTCGAAGCTTGTCTCGCTATTCGACGCAATAGATTTCAACGAATCAAATGCCGACGAGACGTTCCATTGACCAGCGAGTTGAATTGAAGTTTCACGAATCGCCTTCTGGTCAGAACCAAAAAGCTTGTCAATTTCGGAAAGATCTCCAGCGGGAGTAACTTTGCGCGTGGTCGACGCGTCTGAGAGCTGTTGAAGCGCGCTGCTCTGTAAATCATTCGGCCAATGATCTGGTTCAACAATTTGATCAAACACGAACCGCAGATCGTGTTCGTTGCCTCGATCGCAAATGAGCTTCACGATTGTTCCCAATCGCTGCTCCGGGACGCGACCGCTCTTCAAGAGTTTCAGCATCGATCCAACCGCACTCGGAGGATCTGCCGCAATCACTGGCGCAACCAGCGCGGAAACAAAAACCGACCCCGACAATAATAAGGCAAAAAAAGAGGGGCGTTTGAACATCTATAAAATACTCCAAGCAGGTCTTGAACTTTGACAATTCGAGAATGAGTGGAAAACTAAAAAACTGGTCGAACAGTCATTCACGGGGCGGGAGCATCATGATAATCGACCGACTAATGAATTGCATCCAAACACTAGCTCGAACCGCAATTGCATACTGCGATGAGCAGGCCAGCAACACGAAGTTGGCTGACAACACCGGCTCAAAAACGTCGCCGCTCTTACTTTTCCGGTCAGGTAAAATAGGGATTCCTGCAAGAACTTGCGATCCGTCCCTGTTTCAAGTCCTGATCCGAATAAGAGTGTGATCGGCAATAAACTACTGATAGAAATCAACCGATGTCGATGATAGTTCTATCTGCCGTTTCGACGGTTTCCATTCGGAGAGACTCCGCCCACCTTCATCCATTGAGGGAATGAAGAATGACGCGTCAACGACGTTCCAAACGCTACTTTGTCAAAAATTTCCTTGTCATCCTCATCGCTTGCGGTGCCATGGCAATTGTTCACGTGAACTCCGATCCCACAGCGGTCGGCGGAAGCCCGATGGAATCAAGCGTCACTGTGGCGCCACCGCTCCTGCAACTTCCTCCATCTCCAGCCTTGCCTGATCGCATTTCGGGTGAGAGCAACGAAGACGTGAAAGATGAGGAACAAGTCGTTTCCCACGTTGAAGACCCTACGATTCTTCAGGGAATCTGGGCGTTAAAAATGACAGAAACGTTGTTGCGAAAAGGAGCGAAATCGTTTCAAAAAGTCCCTGATTACACAGCTTCTTTCTACAAGCAAGAGCGTCTCAACGGTGTCCTCAGTGATGGCTCGACAATTGAAATGAAGATGAAGCACGAGCCTTTCAGTGTCTATATGAAATGGCTCAGCGGCAGCGACAGAGGTCAGCAAGCCATTTATGTCGAAGATCAGAACGATGGGAAGTTGCTTGTCCAGCCTGGTGGAATTAAAGGTCGACTGACAGGTGTACTTTCACTGGACACTGACGGTTCCCTGGCAATGGCAAAGTCGCTACATCCAGTGACTCAGGTAGGCATCCTCGAACTTGCCAGAACAGTTTTGAAGTATCAGGAGAAAGACCTCGAACGCGGGACCGGCTTTCAATGTCACCTGCTCGATGGTCAATCCTTCGACGACCGACCTTGTTACGTTTTCACATGTCTCTACGAGAGTCCGGAATTCAATAGTGAATATCGCAAATCGATCTTATATATCGACAAAGAACTTTCGATCCCAATGTGCGTGAAGAATTTCTGCTGGGCAAAAGATGCGAACCCAGAGACGATCGATGAAGAGACTCTTATCGAATTCTATGCTTACTCAGATCTCAAAATGATGAAGAAGCTTGATGTGAATGACTTCAATGCGAAAAACCGAGCCTACCGAATGCGAGTTCGTCGCTGAAGCAACTTACCGCAAAATGAAACAAAGCCGCAGCGGGATTTCCCTCTGCGGCTTTGATCGTTCATAAATCGTTTTCGATCAAGTCGAATTAATGATTACGCTTTGGACCTTCCGGAAGTGGTTTATCGCAACTGATGTCACATTGATTGTTATCACATTCATCCCCCGTGTCGAAAAAGATCGATCCACGAGTGTAGGCGGCAACTCCATCATACCCCTTCGCCTTGGAGAAACCACTGAAACAATAGCTTTGATTTAAACTTCCAATCGCATCTGCAACATCATTGAGTTCAGCGACGACGGCATGCTGAATTTCGCTGAGTCCGACGATCATTCCTATGACCAGAATGGTCGCCACGAGGACGAGTTCTGCCGAAACGATGAAACCCGCTTCGTCATTAAGTAGTGTACGCAACATTTTTTTAGTTCCCTGTTTTGAAGATATAATTTTTTTGCTTCGAAAAAATGAGCAGCTTGGAATCAAGACCACTCGAATAGAAATGAAAAGGCTGATCCCCTTTCGCATTTCAATCACGCTCAACATCCCGAACCGATGTTGACACTCGCCATGGCTGAGAGGTCGGTACCAACCGTGACTGCTGAACATTCTCACTCCAGATGTTGCCATCCATGAGAGACTCGTTCAGGTGTGACTCAATATTGACATTTCAACATATGAGCGATTCTTCCTATTGCACCGGGCGTACCGAGATTCACGGCACGATGAAGAGGGGGGGCATCACAGAGAATGGTCGCCTGCGGGGGTAATCACACAAGCCCTTATGCAACAGGCAGTTGTGAGATGATTGCACCTTCAGAAGCAACGATGCACAAACACCACACGTATTCCCTAAGCATGTGATGCGAGTAAAACATGTTCAGAATCTTTAGCAGAATGTTCGCCCTAGCTGTTTGGATTCTCAAACAAAAGCACGACCACTCCGGACAGGGAACCGGAGCGGTCGATAAAAATCAACTTATTCAACCTTCGATCCTCTAACGACGTTTAGGTCGTTCTCTAACCGGAGGATCGCAGTCGATATCGCACTGATTGTTATCACATTCATCGCCCGTGTCGAAAAAGATCGATCCACGAGTGTAGGCAGCAACTCCACGTTTATATTTCTTCGCTTTGGAGAAACCACTGAAACAATAGCTTTGATTTAAACTTCCAATCGCATCTGCAACATCATTGAGTTCAGCGACGACGGCATGCTGAATTTCGCTGAGTCCGACAATCATTCCGATGACCAGAATGGTCGCCACAAGGACAAGTTCAGCAGAGACGATGAAGCCAGCTTCATCGTTGAGTAATGTACGCAACATTTTTAAGTTCCCATTTTTATTTTTTGATATTTTGAATGAATCAGCGACGTGCCAATTCGCTTCGCTATGAATGGAACTGATCCTCCCACTCACAGTTGTTTGTCATACTCACCTTCGCCCAGGCAAGTTCAGACGAAAGCAGACGCAGAGCGACGCATCCGCTACAATTTCCCACGGATTGATCAACAACGAACCGTTGAGTAATCGTTTCCAGAGGAAGATGAGTGATGTCCGTTATTCACTCTTTGTGCAAGAATCCAAATGCATCGGCTGTGCCGATTGTGACAGATAAGTGGCTCATACAGGTTGTAGATGCACGGGGAGAGATGTCGTAACTACTTGCCAGGAAATCAGTTTCGCTCAGCCAAAGACATTTTCATTTATGGAGTTCAAGAGATTTGGTGATGGATCAATCTCAACTTCACATTCAAACAAACTAGCAACAGTCTGTTCAGCTTGTTTCAAAATCTGAACAGCAGCATGGGAGAGGGAAGTGTGCCTGGGCTGAACCACTGGTTGCAGCTCTGTATCCTTCATCAAAAATCGTACTGTCTCGTCACGAACACCTAAGAACAAAGAAGCGGAAGATCGAAATGAGCGAGCGCTGGATAGCAGATCGGATGCGTAACATTGATGCCTCTGGAATTCGCCGGGTGTTTGACCTGGCAGCGAACATGACCGATCCGGTCAATCTGAGCATCGGTCAACCACACTTTGATACGCCAACGCCCATCAAAGAAGCCCTCAAGAAAGCCGTTGACGGTGGCAAGAACGCTTACAGCCAAACTCAAGGAATCAAACCGCTTCTGAATGCGATCCAGGAACGTGTGGACGCTGAGTACCACCACTCTGACCGTCAAGCATTTGTCATCAGCGGAACCAGCGGCGGGCTGATGCTTGCTCTCTCCACGCTTGTGAACCCTGGGGATGAAGTCATTGCCTTCGATCCCTGGTTCGTGATGTACAAACATTTGACCACACTCGCAGGAGGGACGTACAAGTCAATCAACACATATCCAGACTTCAGGATTCCGATTGACGCCGTTCGCGAAGCGATCACGGACAAAACGAAAGTCATCCTGTTTAACAGTCCAGCCAATCCGACCGGATATGTCGCAAGTGAAGAGGAAGTGAAAGCACTCGCCGAACTCGCCCGCGAACGCGACATTGCGCTTGTGAGTGACGAAATCTACCGAGCGTTCTGCTACGACCAGGAGTTTGTCAGTCCTGCGAAATACAACGACCAGACAATCGTCATCGATGGTTTTAGCAAGTCACATTCAATGACCGGCTGGCGCGTCGGCTGGTGCCACGGCCCGAGTCACGTCATCCAGCAGATGATGAAGCTCCAGCAGTTTACGTTCGTCTGTGCGCCTCATCCAGTGCAGTGGGCGGCGTTAGAAGCCATGAACTGCGACATCTCGGAGCGCGTGGCAGAATACAAACTCAACAGAGATTTGCTGACATCTGAGTTGCAAGACCACTTCGAAATCAGCAGTGCAGGCGGTGCGTTCTACATGTTCATCAAAGCCCCGTGGGGGACAGGCACAGATTTCGTCAAGGAGGCGATCGAGAACAACTTGCTGATGATCCCCGGAAATGTATTCAGTGCCGAAGACACTCACTTCCGAATTTCTTATGCCGCGACGAAAGAGACGATACTCAAAGGTGCCGAGATTCTGAGACGCGTCGCAGAGAGCCGGTAGCGAAGCAAGGCCGGTGGAACCGGCCCTACGCAACTAATGGTCTCTCAAAACTCGTCTTCATCTTCGTCGAACTCGAATTCATCTCCGCCATCATCGAAATCGTCATCATCGTCCAGGTTGAAAGCATCAACTTCTCCGGATGCCTCATCATCTGCGTCTTTGAGTTCGTCATCAAAACCACCTTCCAAGTCGTCTGAGTCAGACGCAGAAGGAATGGATGACGTATCAGAAGCAGGTTGTGAAGAGTCAGTGGCTCCACTTTTTCCACTTTTGAAATAGACCAGAACCCAAAACGGAAAAGCAACCATGACAATTGCCATGACGAGCAGCATAATCGCAGCGACCTTCATCATCGTCGGCATGACGTCCATGCTGTTCATGACTGCCATGAGCATCACGTAAACGAGAAAACCTGCTGGGAGAGCAGCGACTAAAGATGTTCCTGCCAGGTTAGTTTTATTCACTGTACGTTCACTTTCAGCTATCTGATCAAATTCACAGAGTGGGTCTGCTTCCAATGTAGCCCTGAGAGACCAGCGCATGCAACGAAATGTGCAAGAACAGAGGCTCCCCTTTCAAAAATCGAAAGAATTATGGCGATTTCGCACCCTAAAACGCCTATCAGCAATAGAAACATGCAACGAACTGCCGTTGAACGTAACAATTGTTGCAATCTCGATCATTGATCGTCTCTCGAACCAGAAATCCAATCTTTGCTATACTGAAATGCGAAATCAGCACCGATGGAGAAAGCACTCATGTCTACGATGCCCGTACAACTCGCACAGATTGAACAAACGACACGACGCCACTTTCTTCGCGAAAGTACCGCCGGATTAGGCGGCGTGGCGTTGGCGTCAATGCTCGGAACAGATGCTTCAGCGGCCGAGACGCGAGCGAACCCGCTTGCTCCAAGGAAGCCACACTTTCCTGCAAAGGCGAAGAATGTCATCTACCTGCACATGGCGGGCTCTCCGCCACAGCACGACATGTTCGACTACAAACCGAAACTGGTTGAGATGAATGGGCAACCCTGCCCTGACGAACTGACTCAGGGCGAACGCTTCGCCTTCATCAAAGGGAAGCCGAAGCTACTAGGAACACCGCACAAATTTGCACAATACGGAGAGAGCGGAGCCTGGCTTTCAGAGTTCCTTCCGAATCTTGCCAAGCAGGCGGACGATCTCTGCTTCGTGAAATCGATGTACACCGATCAATTTAACCACGCACCTGCTCAACTGCTCCTGTACACTGGATTTCCTCGGCAAGGGCGCCCCTCAATGGGATCATGGGTTACGTATGGTCTTGGCGCTGGAAATCAAAATCTCCCTGGCTTTGTTGTCCTCATCTCCGGAGGAACAGCACCTTCGGCTGGCAAGAATGCCTGGGGCAGCGGGTTTTTGCCTTCTGTGTATCAGGGAGTTCAATGCCGTTCAAAAGGTGATCCGGTCTTGTACGTCAGTAACCCGGATGGCATGAACCGCGACATGCGCAAGCTGACGATTGACTCGATCCGTCAACTCAATGAACTTCAAGCTCAACAATTCGGCAACCCGGAAACACTGACGCGGATTGCACAATATGAGTTGGCATTTCGAATGCAGATGTCCGTTCCAGAAGTGATGGACATCGCTGCCGAGCCGAAACACGTGCAAGATGCTTATGGCGCGAAACCGGGGGAGTCCAGTTTCGGAAACAACTGCCTGCTGGCACGAAGACTCGTCGAAAAAGGCGTTCGCTTTGTGCAGCTCTTTGACTGGGGCTGGGACTTCCATGGCAACTCCAAAGGCAACGACATTCACGTTTCTCTGCCAGGCAGATGCCAACCGATGGACAAGGCTGTTGGCGCTTTGATCAACGATCTCAAGCAACGCGGACTGCTGGACGAAACTCTGATTGTCTGGAGTGGCGAATTCGGAAGGACCCCACTCAACGAAGAACGAAACGGCTCCAAGTTCCTCGGGCGCGATCACCATCCACACTGCTTCACAATCTTCATGGCAGGCGGAGGAATCAAAGCCGGAACAACATACGGCGCGACGGACGAATTCGGATATTTTGTGACCGAGAACAAAGTCCACGTTCATGACTTACAGGCAACGATCATGAATCAAATCGGATTCGATCACACAAAATTGTCGTACCGATTCCAAGGCCGCGACTACCGACTGACCGATGTTCATGGTGAAGTCGTCAACGATATTCTCGCGTAAAAAACAGCAAGACGCGCTCAACTCCACTGATCCCCTCTCCTCTCTGGAGAGAGGGCTAGCGTGAGGGGCGAATCTAAGTTCGTACTCAAAATCAAAGACTCACCAAGCAAGAGTGAAAAATGGCTGAAATCATGGCGGTTGTTTTGGCAGCCGGAAAAAGTAAGCGGATGAAATCGGATCTTCCGAAAGTTCTTCACGAAGTCTGCGGAAAACCGATGGTCGAGCATGTTCTTGATGCCGCCCGAGAAGCTGGAGCGACGAAATTCGTCGTTGTCGTTGGTCATAAAGCACAACAGGTACAAGATGGGCTTGCTCACCACAAAGACGTCTCCTTTGCGCTGCAAGAAGAACAACTCGGCACCGGTCATGCAGTCATGTGCTGCCATCAAAATCTGGAAGGTCACGACGGTGCTGTTCTTGTCCTCACTGGCGACACCCCCCTGCTCCGCGGCGCCTCGCTTGCTGCCCTCATTGAAGAAATGAACTCGCAGTCTGCCGCCTGCGTCGTAGGCACCGCTGAAACAGAGAGCAACGCAGGACTCGGAAGAATCGTCCGGGATGCAGATGGAAAGTTCCTGCGCATCGTCGAAGAAAAAGATGCCAGCGACGAGGAAAAAAACATCACCGAAATCAACACCGGTTGCTTCGCCTTCGACGGCCCTGCACTACTCTCTGCTTTGAAAGACGTGAAGCCAAATAACTCTCAAGGCGAATACTACCTGACCGACTGTGCCGAAATTCTGCGAACCCAAGGCAAAACCGTTGCCGCCGCCTGCCGCCTCGACATCGCCGAAGCCATGGGCGTGAACACCCAGGAACAACTCGCCGAAGTCGAACAGGTCATGCTGGCACGGGACTGAAAAAGATCAGAAAACGTGCGAAGTGCAGTAGCCCTCAACAAACGATTTGAACGATCTTTGAGATTTGCTCGTAAGAAACACTGATAATTGAGTGGCCAACTCCGTCTCGCTCCCTTTTCATTTGAAACGTAACCTCTTTGACTGTAAAGTGATCGAATCTAAAATAGACTCTAACGATAGACATGACCTCCATGGTTGACGAATCTTCAATTGGTCCGTGGCTGCGTGGTTTGCGAGATGGTGAATCGCAAGCGATGACTGAGATTTGGGACCGTTTCTTTCAAACACTGGTTCAGGCCGCAGACCAACGGCTGAAAAATGTTCCAAAGAACAACAGTGAAGGCGAAGACATCGCGGCCAGCGTTTTTGAAAGTTTGTGGAATGG
>DAOUPA010000543.1 GCA_030626405.1 Planctomicrobium sp. | reverse complement strand
GGGCCTTCGGGAATCACGAAGGCTTGAATGGCTTCTTTGTGAAGCGTTGGCTGATTGTCTTTGACGAGTATCAGGTACTCGCCCTGCTTGGATGTGATCGTTTTACAGATGTCGCGTTGGCAGAACCTGACTCACCAAAATCCAAGTTACTGAAGAGTGTCCGATCCGGAGTCGCGTGCTTTGAGAGGGCCGCGGTGTTTCTCTCACGCTTCAATAGGGCCGCTCGTTTTCAGAGAGGAAGACGAGCATTGGTATGTTCACTGTGTCCGCAGACAGCGCGCGGGGCAGGTCAGTGTTTTATCAATCAATCACCGTTTCAAGAAATCGGGAAGAGTAAAACGGGGCGATTGGAAAAGTCGGTGATTCTTCAGAAGCGGTTTGAGCCACGATTTCAGCCATTAATGGCGCAGCGACTATTCCGGTTCGGAAACCACCTGTTGCATTGATGATTCCCGTGACGCCTTCGATGGGCCCCAAGATCGGCAACTCATCGGGCGTTCCGGGACGAAGTCCTGACCAGACACGTTTGATTCCTACATCGCGGAGCATCGGGACTGCACGGACAGCACCACGGCAAAGCGACGTTATTGAATCGTGAGTCACTGAAACGTCGAAATTGGCACACTCAGTCGTACTCCCGATCAACACTTCACCATGAGATTTCTGAATGAGATAACATTCCGAGGTGGAAATGCACCCTTGAAGAATGCGAGGCAGGCGTTCGGTCAAGACCACTTGGCCACGGATAGGAGACACTGGAATATCAATTCCTGCAGTTGCGGCAAGTTTTCTGGACCAAGAGCCAGCTGCGTTGACTGTGAGATTACTGGGAAGGAATTCTTCTCCAATTTCAACACCGATAATCCGGTCTCCATCTCGGCGGAAGCCCGTGACTTGAGTGTCGTGGCGGAACGTTGCACCGGCACGGATCGCAGCTCGTTTGTAAGCCTCTGCCAACAACATGGGATTTACCTGATGTTCCTCCGGCAATAATGCAGCTCCGGTCAGTTCATGGGTGATTTTTGGTTCCACTTGAACGACTTCTTCTGGAGAAAGTATTTTCAGTCTCTGTTCTTGGGGTAATGAGCGAGCAATGTTATCGACAATGGCCTGTTCGTAGTCGGTGTACATGAGAAACATTAGGCCAGTGCCGATATCGAATTCAATATCAACTCCCGTTTGCTCAAGTAAAGTTTTAGCCAGTGCTGGGAAACGTTTGTTACTGGCGATCAAAAAATCGCGGAAGAGGTCCGGTAAGACATTAGGCGTAGACTCATCACCGGACTCCGAATTCCCGGTTGCGTGATAGATAACGCCGCATCCCAGGCCAACCGCTTCTCCCACTGGCCAAAGCCCGCCCGCAGATGCAGAAGTCGCTCGCCCTGGAAGGGTTACGTCCAAAAGCAAAACTCTCATGGAGCGTATTGCAAGCTCGTAGGCGACCGCTGATCCCCACACACCACCACCGACAACAATAACATCTTGTCCTCTATTCATGAATTTCTGCCTTGGTCGGCAACCGCATCGCTAGGCTCCATCTCAGCCATCTCTCCGAGAGTGATTGGAATGATGGGAGGCCGCACGCTACGGTTCCCAACTTTTTCCATCGGTTGACCTGTTTTCGATGCGACAAACCTCGCCATCGCTGGCCAGCACATTCGTCCCTGGCATCTTCCCATGCCAATTCTCGTTGCTGTTTTGATTGTACGATACGTAGTACAGCCAGCAGTGATGGCTGGTTCGATCTCGCCTCGCTTCAATTCCTCACAACGGCAAACGCATGTCTCCTCTTTGGCAAGCGTACTTAGTCCCGGTCGCAACTGAGAGAGATTATCAAGTGCAAAACGAAATCGGCGAAGCTTGTCTAACCGACGAATAATTGGAGCACGCAACAGACGGAATGAATTGTCATCAATCGCGCCGCACCTCCTAGCAATAGCGAGACCTGCGAGTCTCCCCTCATCCTCAGCGACTGCGGCACCTGCCACTCCTCCCCCGTCGCCTGCTACCCAAACATCTTTTCGACTGGTTGCCAAATCCTCATCCACGCGAGGAATCCAGCCCCCCAATTCATTCTTCCACTCCACTTCGCAACCAGCAAGTTGAGCCAGTTCAGTCCTCGGGACAAATCCGTAACCAACACACAATGTGTCGACTTCAACAGTCTTTGCTCGAGAAAGATCTGGCTGCCAATCACGATGACACGGTGCAAAACGAACTTGCTCAACTTGGTTCTGTCCTTCAGCTTCAACAACAACATGCCCGGTGTGAATCGGAATCCCGGCACGACCCAATCGACGCAAATAGTCCCAACCTTGGCGAAGCAGACCGAAATTATTGAGCAGGCGTGGCAATGATTTGAATACCTCACTTCGTCTGACACTTTCAACGACGCCTGCAACTTCGACACCTGCATCGTGAAGGGCATTGGCGACAACCAACAGGAAGGGACCGGTTCCAGCAATAAGAACTCTTCGTCCTGGAGCAATGTGCATCGACTTGACCATTAATTGAGCGGCACCTGGTGTCAAGACACCGGGCATTGTCCAGCCAGGAAATGGAGGAACATACTCATATGCTCCAGTCGCCAGCAGAAGATGTTCGGCATCGATAAGATGCCAACCGTCTTGACCTGTCACCGCAAGCTGTTTTTCCCAAACGCCCCAAACTTTGGTGTTTGGTAAGTACTCAATCTTCTCCGTGAAGCTTTGAAAGTGCTGTTTGAGTTGGAGACCACGCGATGCCTCTTTGGATTGCGTGAACTTCGAGGACCGTAAAGTCGAGGGCGACTGACGATAGATTTGTCCTCCTAACCCACCGTTCTCATCAATGACAATCGAGCGAATGCCGCACTCAGCCAGCGAAATGGCAGCACTCATTCCGGCTGGACCGGCTCCGACAATTGCGACGGGTTTTGAACGAATCATATCGCTTTCCACTTACTTCAGGTCTTTGTGTTGGATTTCGATTCGCATTCCTTCATTGACGAGTGTTAGGCAGGCTTGCTGATTGGGGCGACCATCAATTGTCATCACACAATCAAAACAAACTCCCATTCCGCAAAACAACCCTCGAGGTTCACCGTGTCGAGGTGTGTACCGCAACACTGTTTGGCCTTCTGCAAGTAGTGCAGCGGCGACCGATTCTCCTTGGTAGGCGTAAAGCTCCTGACCATTCAAGAAGAACTTCAATCGTTGATCTCGCTGAACACCTTCCAAACGGCGCAATCGTCAATTCCTTTGCTGGGTGATGGTGGATAAAATTTGAGAACGGCTTGTTCAATGTCTGCTCTCGATGCAGTTTTTCTTTAAGGGAGAACTGAAAAAATTGGATATTATTTTAGTTGCAGGTTTGCTCCTGTAAAACATCGAATAGCGAACACTTCGACTTCAATCAAGATTCCACGCTGTCAACAAGACCGAATTGGCACTCCACAGCGCACAATGACGAAAGTTTCGGCAAAAAAAGCCCGTCACAAGAGATCGTGGCTTGTTTACAGGGCATTGTCGATAGCACCCACCCGATTCGGAGTAGAAGTATTTGAGTGGTTGGGTTCCCTAATAGAGGTCCGGACGGGTGCGTTAAGCCCGACCCCGGGGTTATGGAGAGACTTTGAGGCAATGGTCAAAGTTAGCGTCAGCAGTGGCCATGTGGTGTCTCACCAAAATGTCTCTCTCTGTTGATTGGAAGATATTTTAAGACATTTTGAAAATATCTCTGTTTCATAACCCTGGCAACAAGCGAACTTTTGTTTCGAGTGATGAGACAAATCGGCCACTCGTTCAAAACTTACCAATCAGATTCTCTTCTCTGATTGAACTTCTTGTTCCACTCTCTTTCGAGTTGAAGAAGTCTGTCGTGAATGGTTGAGTGGAGTGCTGAAACATTACGAGCGGAAAGTGGCGTAAGAGGCGGGCTCTCTTCGATGTTGATTGCCGTTCCTGACTTATCCGTCAGTTGCTTCGTGCTACGCTGATTTGCGACATCACTTCTTCAATTCCAAGTTGCCAAAGATCAATCTCATCGACAGTTGAGTCGATGACAGAGTTTTTGCTCAGCGCGATCTGGGCCAATGTTGAAGAGCATCCGTTTCATCTCACCGAAGATGATCACAAGCAGGCATCATGCCCGAAATGCACGATTGATCTCAATCCCGTCTCACCAGCGGATTTCAGTGATGTCATCGTTGATCGCTGCCCCACATGTGAGGGTTTTTGGCTGGACCATGGTGAACTTGATCGAATGCGGGACGTGGTCAAAGCGATAGATTCCGGGACATCCGCTCCCTCCGGAGATCAGAAACCCGCAGGATGGTCCGACCTCCGTTGGCGAATTTACCTGTTGAAAAGAAATCGAGACTGAATTGTAGCCCCGCAAAACCGTTTGCTGGGAGCATCTTGGGAAGCTGGTTCTGCCACACGAGTGGATGGT
>DAOUPA010000178.1 GCA_030626405.1 Planctomicrobium sp. | reverse complement strand
CTTAATGGTCGTTCTGAGGAATGATGTGACTGTTGACAGTCGCAGTGCGTGTCTCACATTGCAGGTTCGTGTATGTTACCCACTGATCATTCAACTGTACTCACATTTCGTTTCTTATCGGTGAACGATGCAATCTTTCAAGTGATGTTTTAGATGCATTAGTTCGGTCCATGTCACTGAAGTTCTTCTGATCCAGAGTTCTTTCAGATTCTTTAAAGACTTCAGCTGCTCAATCGCTACGTGGTTCACTTTCGTGCCGGAAAGAAACAGCCAGTCGAGAGACAGTAAACATGGCATTGAAGAGAACGTCGCACCGGTGATAGAAGTGTTCTCCAAATCAAGGCACCAAAGGTGGTCGAGTAGTCCGATTTCAATGAGACCGGCGTCTGTGATTTTGGTCCCTTCCAGTCCGAGCACTTCTAACTGAGCAAGCTGTCCGATGAAATGAAGAGAAACGTCCGTGACCTTGGTATTCTTTATTTCCAGAACAGCCAAATTACGAAGTCGAGCCAGATTGCGAACACCAGCATCAGTAACTTGCGTGTTCGACAAATCAAGTTCGGTCACTACATTCGCATTTCGCAACAGCCAGAAATCATCGTCAGTGACCTGAGAGTTCGACAAATCAACACAGTAACTGTTCAGATCGTAGTCAATCTCGACACGTCCACCGAGGTCTTCCAGTCTCCGCGAAAACTCGGTGTTCTGCGCGAGAGGCAGAACTGGAGTTGATGTGTGAGTTTCCGGACTCGGTTCGTGAAACTCTGTGCTTACTTTTTGAACCCACAGCAAACTTCCGCAGCGAGGGCACGTTGCATCTCCAAAGACCGATGGATTTATTTTCACCTTTCGTTGGCAAAAGTGGCACCACCTCGTTGGGCCATATGGAACTAACGACGTCGGTTTCATTTGCCCTTCCCGATTCACGCGCGGAACAATCGGCTCTCTTTCACTGCGATCAGTATGACCCAGGGAGCAGGCAAAGGCAAAAGCAGTTCACAAATTCATCAGTGAAGAAGCCCGTCTGCCGTACATTTGAAATGTATGGCAGAACTGGATGAATCGTTATTCGTACTCTGGAAACAAGATTCGATGCTATCTTGTCAGGCCGACGTAGAAGCTGAAGACGCGAGTTTCGTCTTCAGGTTGATTGAGGATCGGCCACGCGAAGTCGAATGCCAACGGTGCTGGTCCCATTGCTGGTACGACCATACGGAATCCGAAACCGGCAGTCACACGGAATTCATCAAATCCGGCATCCGGTTCCACGGTTCCGAAGTCGGAAAAGATGACAGCTCGAACATTGTCCGTCGCCGTGAGTGGGAAGACATACTCGGCAGAACCGAGAGCCATGAAATCACCGCCCACTTTGAAGTTCCCTTCACGAGGTGTCACGCCTCGGAAGTCAAATCCACGAAACGAGGAGTAACCACCTGCGTAGTAGCGTTCGAAGATCGGAGTCTCGTCTCCTGTCCAACCGACTTGTCCGGTCAAAGCCAGAATGTGTTTTCCAAATCCGTCTGGTCGTTCATGCATGGTGAAATACTGACCACCAGCGACATCGACACGGGGATAAGTAAATTCACCGAATCCTTGTTCATAGGTGAGGTCAAGGTTGTGTCCTCGACTTGGATTAAACGAATTGTCGCGAGTGTCGAAAGAGAGTGTAAACGAAGCCGTGGAGAGGAAATTGTCTCCGTCAACAGCAAGAAGATCGGGAGGAACCGGCCCTTGAGTCAGGCTGTAATCCCGGATTTGTACATTTTCAAGACGCAAAGCAGACGAAGCCGACCAATATCGATTGAGAACGTAACCCAAACTGATGCGACCACCCAGGCGGTCTTCGGTCCAGTCATCGAAGAAGCGATTGTAATAGAAACCACTAAGTCCAAGACTGAAATCTGTTCCCATAAAGAACGGGTCTTGCCAACTCATCAAATAACGACTGACCTGAGAGCCAGGGACCGCTTCCATGCGGAAGCTTTGTCCACGTCCTCGAAACGCCTGACCGTTCGTCACATCGGCCCAACTGCGAGGGAAGCGAAAGATATCAAAGTTGTCTTCCTGTAATGTCAATTGTCCGACAACGCCTGCATCACTATTCACGCCGACACCGAACATCAAACGTCCAGTGCGACCTTCGGTGACATCAATATTCACATCGACGAAACCAGGCGCTGGTGCAGAGAGTGCATCGCCGAACGGATCACCTTGTGGTGATGTTCCTTGAAGATAGTTTTGCGGAACAGGGTTTCCGAACTGGTCGAGACTTTGCCCACGAAAATCGACTGGAGATTGACCTCGAAAGACAAAATCCGGATCGAGTGTTTTCTGCTGCTGCTGTGGAGGAGGATTTCGCAACTTACGATTGATCCCAACTTCAGGCTCGTTGTGAGCATCTTCTTCAAAAACTGTCGCCGGAAGTGTGACACGACCTACGGTTTCGCTCACAGGTGATAAGTAAGTCGCTTGAATTTCAAAATCGTCTCTGCCTTCAACTGGAAAAAGTTCAGAGAGATGCGCTTCTCTAGCCCGTCCAGAATCTTGACCACGTTGTGCAATGGCTGGAATGTACTCTAACCCGTCAACAGGTTTTAAATCGAAAGCCGGAGGTTCGGAGCGTTCCCAAATCGGGCTGCCTGAAACGCGTTGTTGGGCCATGCGAAGATCGCGACCACTCGCCAACGTTCCCGGCTTGAGGAATCGATGAACTTGATTGCGAACGACTCGTTCTTGAGTATGAGTATGTTCACCGCGAATGCGAATGTTGATTTGACCGATGTATCGGGGAATGTCTTCGTCAATCTGATATGTCAGATCAACAATGCCTGGCTCGTCCTCACGGAAATGAGGTGTCGGTTCCACTTTGGCAAAGACATGACCAATTTCGTCGTATTTATCCTTCATTGCCGTGACATCTTTGCGAAGAAATCGAGAGTTGAAATACTCTCCAGGCTCCATTTCCAGTTTCGACAAAAGGTCATCGCGTCGAATGACACCATTGCCGAGGACTTCAATATTGCCAACCTGATAGCGCTGACCTTCCTCAACCGTAAAGTTGATGGTCACTTTTCCATCGGTTTCTGAAATGGAATCTTCGACATCAACTTCAATGTCGAAAAACCCCAGACCAAGGTAATACTGCTTCAAGGCAAAGACGTCATTGCGAACGATGTCAGGATCGTAATCTCCACCGATCCAGCCCATTCCAATATTATCAACAGGAACTTTTGTAGAAATCTTCGTCGCTAAGACACGACGCGAAATGAAATCGTTCCCACTGAAATTGATGTCGCGAACTTTTACTTTCGGACCTTCTTCGATCACAAAGACAACATCGCGATCAGTTCTCTGGCCCCCTTTTTGCAAAGTTACCTTTGCAAAACGATGTCCTTTTTCCACGTATAGAGATTTGATGCGGGCGACCGATTCACGGTTCGCTGCGACATCAAAACCGTGTCCAGGTGTTAAACCGGTATGTGCCTGAAGTTCGCCGGTCTTGATTTTTTTGTTTCCAATAAATTCAACGTTGCGCAAGATCGGTCGTTCAGTCACCTGGAAGACAAGAACCGGACCGTTCTTGGTTTTTCGGTAAAATGGTTTGACGGACAGGAACCAACGCGAATTCAACAATCGCGTGACATCCTGTTGGATTTGATGAGCAGAAGGAGGTCGGCCCTCACGGGTCTCGATCTTACTCATGATTGCATTGGTTTGAATCGTTGAGTTACCTTCGATCTCGATGCCGTAGAGGTCGTCGTTCAGAATGGTTTCCACATTGAATTCGACCTGCTGAACCGGTTTTTTTGCGGCGGGCTTTGCAGGTTCACTCGCCAAGGCACGTGAAATTTCGGAGAGGGGTTTCAGTTCTTGGGGAGAAGCTTCAACAGCGGCCGTTTTAGTGAATGCTGGGTCAACGACAACCTGCTTCTCAGGTTGAGGAGAGACTGGAGCAGACGTCGGAAACGGTCTCTGAGCTAGCAATGACGAAACGGACGTTCCGATGATGCAAAGCACGAGCGCGTTCGTTTTCAAAAAACGTCGCAGGCTGGGCTTCATTGCCCGTCGACGAGTGTCGGTGCTGACACGATTCATCGAATTTGCTTTCGGTTCGATTCCGTTAACCCTCACAGCTCGACTGTGGCTGCCAAGCTTTTCTGCGATGGGTCACCGGGACGACAATCGCTTCCTGCGAATTGACGTAACAAGGGAATTTGGGATGTGATTGGGGTGAATCGCGCTCCGAACGAACGCAATCACGGGGATACTGTTTCGCTCCACGCGGACCGAAACAGTCGAGGGGAATTTATCGGGGATTTGGTGCCGACCTCACTGATTATGAGCGGCAATGTTTCATTCAAACCGTCTCTTAATCCAATTCTGAATCTACGGCAATATGAATTCTGAGGGGAGGCGAGTCTTTACGCCTTCGACACATCAACCCACTTCGATCTTAACGTTCAGAATGGCTGATTCGGAGGAAGACGTCGAGGTCGTCTTCGATCTGACGGTAAAACCAAAATGCCGCTAAATATGCGACTACTCCGCATAAACAGAGGACAAGTGCCAGCCAGCGCAGTTCGGCAGAGAAGATCGTCAATGCCGCGAACAAGAGCATGGGAATACAGGCAGCCGCGTTCAAATACATCCTGAGGTACGACTTCAGTTTTTGCAAATACTGCCGGTCTTCGCTCTGCCCCAGCCCCAGTTGCAACAAGGCAGGATAGAGAACCTGGACAGCATACCAGGTGATTCCAAAAAAGGGATACGCCGTGGATATAAGGCCAAACAGTAGGAGTGAGCCGAAAATGTGTACATAAGACGTCAGGGGAACAGAAATTCCGATAAGTTGAAACGCCACCGGATAGGCAATTCCAGCAATCATCCAAAGCACCAAGCAGATAATGGCACAACGATGCCCCAACATTAACGTCGATTCTCGAATCAAGAGTGACTCATCCGTTTTGTCGGGACGATGTATCGCCCGTTTGATTTGCAATGCCAGCCAGACCACCATTCCAATTCCAATCGGAAATGCGATGCCGTTAATTGCTGCTAAGAGAATCTCAAACGTTTGTCCTGGCGCCAATTTTTCGAAGATCACAGTTTGGTTGTAAAAGAAGTTTCCGACAGCGGAGATTGCATTGGGAATGAGGTTGAGCAATAGGACAGTGAGGATGATGCAACAGCGTCCCTGCCCGCGCCAACTCCTCACAGGCGGGTCGATGAGTTCTCTGGCCCTGGGTTCAAGGCATGTTTCGAGTTGTTCGACCAACTCGTCAGCATTTTGCCAACGGTCGTCACGATTGTTTGCAAGAGACTTTGAGAGAACTCGAAGCAACGACTCCTGGCAGTGGTCACGAGCAAATTCGAGCTTCTCGTTCGAAAGACCATCTCGCCGCTGTTGCAGCATCTCTTCAATTGCCTCGGACGGAAACCCGGCACCGAGCGTGTCGTCAAAAGGTCTGCTTCCAGTGAGTAGCTCCCACAGCAGGACCCCCAATGAATAAAGGTCAGAGCGACCGTCGAGGTCTTCCGGCTGCGTTGAGTACTGAGGGACGCATGCTTCCAGTTGCTCTGGGGACATATACACCAGGCTGCCACCGAAGTAGGCAGTCGGGTTTGCCCCGGAGACGGACGAACTGAAACTGATATTGAAGTCTGCAAGTTTCGGGACACCTTCTCCGCTCAGTAGCACATTCGCAGGCTTGAGATCCCGATGCAACACTCCGTGATCATTGGCATAGCCTAATGCCTTGGCAATACGAATCCCCAACCAGGCAACAATTTCAGGCCATGACTTCTTGGCAAGTTCTTTTCTTAAACTGGAATCGGTGGGTGAGATTTCCCCTTTTTCTTCAAGAGTTTGATCCAGGACGTCCAGCAGCAATTCTCCATCCCGAAGATTAATCGGAGTGTAACGAACGCGCTTGGTGACAGACTCCAGCGTTCCGCCTGGAAGGTACTGCATATACAACAAGCGCGAAGGCGGAACATCTACAATACGCTGGTCATACACGCGCACGATGTAATCGTGATCGAGCTGCGCTAACGTTTGCGGTTCGTTTCCGTGGTCCTCAGAAATTTTCACGGCAACCAGACGTTGCATGGAAATTTGTCGGGCGAGAAATACTTTCGCGAAGGCACCCTGCCCGAGCGGCATCAGCAGATCAAAGTCATCGATCACCTGACCGGCTTCGATCTCCTTGATCGTTGAGAATCCCCCTGGCGAACGAATGAGAGTTTCGCCCCTCAGAGAAGCCTGATTGACAAACTGTTTGAGCGCTTCTGCCTGTTGTGGATAGGTTTCAAGGTATTCACCCAGCGTGACCGAAGTCTCGGCGGCTTTACGGCAAAAATATTCTTCGTAGATCAACTCGACCGGAAGAGTTTCTTTCTGTAGCTCTTCGAATTCTTCACAGTATTCAGAGAGACGCTTCGGAAGTGAAAATTCGCGCCACCGCATTTCCAGGTCAACCTTGATCAGTTCAATCAGAAGTTCCTGACGAATCGAAGCCTCAAGGCAGAGATAGTTTACGATATCAGGTGGTCCGTTATCGTCAGCTCGTTCCCAGGCATCGATGAATCGCTCTATCTCACCCGTCATCCGTTGATCATTCTCATCATCGGATTCAGGCCACGCTTCACTTGCATGCGATGAAGATTCAGACATAGCTGAAACGACCCTGATTAATGAAAGATTACGTGATCACCTAAGTTGTCAGCATCCAATGCATGATACGCGTGAGACACTCTTCATAAAATAAATCAAAAAACGACCAAACTACAACTTTCGGGCATTGAAAGTATCTCCCTGATTGATGTCACCGGTTTCGAACCCTTTTCGGAACCAGCGTGAGCGCTGTACCGATGTTCCGTGCGTGAACGACTCTTCGACGACATACCCGCGCGACCGCTTTTGCAAGGTGTCGTCACCGATCGCCGAAGCGGCATTGAGACCTTCTTCAATATCCCCTGCTTCAAGTAGATGCTTCATACGTTCTGCATGATGTGCCCAGACACCAGCAAAAAAGTCAGCCTGCAGCTCTAAGCGTACTTGAAGCAAGTTGTGTTCTGCATCACTCAGCCCCCTCCGTTGCCGTTGAACCATTTCTGAGATGCCCAGCAAATTCTGAACGTGGTGTCCGACTTCGTGGGCAATGACATAGGCCTGCGCAAAATCACCCGGTGCGCTCAATTGTCGTTCCAGTTGATCGAAGAAACCGAGGTCGATGTAGACTTTTTCATCACCTGGGCAATAGAACGGACCAACAGCGGCACTGTTCAAACCGCATGCAGATTGCACTTCATCACGAAAAATGACGAGCTTGGGCTCTCGATAGCGGACTTCTGTTCCTCGGAAGATCTCATTCCAGACATCTTCCGTATCTGCCAGGATCGTCGCAACGAAATCTCGCATTTCCTGCTCTTGAGGACTGACTTCGCCTGGGTTCCCTACTCTCTGCTGTTGGGGAGCCTGTTGAGGAAGTTGCTGCGCGACCTGCGCGACTTCTCCCAAGTCTCCTGTCACGAGATAAACAATAATCAGGATAACAATCGTCATCCCGCCGCCGAATGCGGCTTTCTTCGGGCGAGCGAAGCGTCGATCTTCAACATTGCTGCTCTGACGACGGCCTTTCCAAGCAACCACGGTACAACCCCCCTCTAAACAAAATTCTAAAGAAGGAATCTACCACGAATGTGGTCGTCACGACAAACGACACGTTACCAGGAGCGATGAAGAAAGATGAATTCGCGGCCGTGTGTCAGTTCTGATCATCTTGCCCAAGCGCCCAGGCTGGTCCCTGACCTGCTGGTAAAGACGTGTCCAATGAAGATGTCCCCAGCGAGGACGTAATATACGACGCCAGCCGGACTTCAGCAGCAGGAACGTGCCGGTAGAACTGTTCAGCAAATCGTGGAGGCGCACTCGAAGACCTCAACGATTTGCAGTAGTCCACCAGCATCGCACGTCCATCTGGACAATCGTGAATCAGATAGTGAATCCAGGCCCATGATTCACGATAATCTGCTCGCTGCATCTCCGAAACGGATTCAATTTTTTCCAGGCGTCGCAAATCAGGCCTCCAGCCGTTTGAGATGGCGACCGCGAGCTTCGGCGCATGTTCTGGGTGCCGACGTTGTTCATCAAGTGTTTGAGTTTCAAAATACTCGGCGATTCCTTCATCGAGCCACAGCGGGACCGTTTGTAGCGATGCGTGTAAAACTCCGTGAGTGTATTCGTGCCGAAGATCTTCCAGCATACTCGGACCCCAATGTGCAAAGACAGCCAATTCTGTCGGTGATCCGATAAAAAACGCTCTGCGCGGAGGGAGGTTCGGATGCTGCTTCTCCATGTATTCCGCGTAACGATCTTCATCTTTGAAGAGATGCACAATCACCGGTCGATTCGCAGGCGGAAGATTGAAAAGTTCGACGATCTCCTCACGCAATTCTGTCAACTCTTCGAACAGCGGGTCGTCTTTCGTGATCTTCACGTCAGAGCGAACTTGCAACTGATCAGCATTGACCTTGTACCGTTTCGGTAGACCAGCCACATCGGGACGAGAAAACAAACAGCCAGGCAGTAACAGGGGAGCGAACAAACCAAGAAGCAGAACGCGAACAAAATTGCAGCGAGTACCCTTCCCACCAAAAGGTGTGGGTGCTGAGAGCGATTTGAGATGCTCGTCAACCATGAGTTTTATCTAGGGGTTAGGGGATTGTCATCAACGTTCTGAATGTTTAGCCGGACACTTTAAATATCCGGCCAAACGTACTCATCTACCAACGCTTCTACACCGTCACTTCCGGTCGGTGTGTTGGGAGCCAGACTGGCTCGACGCCTTCGTTTTCAAAGAGATGAGCGAGATGCAAATGGCAAGTGAACAGCATGACTTGCTGAGCGTTGTCAGCGACTTTCAACAGTGTTTCAACAGCCGCTTCGGTTCGCATTTGGTCAAAGTTGACGGTCACATCGTCGAGAATCAATGGAAGTTCGACACCCTGAGTTGCGAAATCTCTGATCATTGCCAGACGAAGTGCAAGGAACACCTGTTCTCGCGTTCCGCTGCTGAGTTGCTCAACGCGAAGAGATTGTTCGGCATCGTCGTCCACGAGTAGAATTCGCTCGCCGAGTGGTGTCCAAACGTTGCGGTACTTGCCGCAGGTCAACTGATTCAAATACTCAGACGCAGCTTGTAACGTTTCTGGTTGACGCTCGCGCTCGATGCGTTCTCGCAATTGGCCAACAACACGATCTGCGACTCGATACGCAAAGAGTGATTCACTCGCTTCCCGAAGAGAGTCGGCGACTTGCTCTCGGTCAAATCTCAGCGACGCGACACTACGGTCTTTTTCAATGTCGTGAACCTCTTGCTTCAACTTACCGATCTTCTGGTACTCAACCTGCAACGCTTCGTCAATCTCCTGCAATTCTGTGCGGATGTCAGCGATCTGCTGGCGGTTGGCTTCTTCTTCGTATTCGATCAGCATCTCTTCAGTTATGACGAGTTCGGAATCAATGCCAACGACTTTGTCCAACTTCTGCTGTGCGTCATCGAATTGAGTCTGAAGCGTTTTTCGCCCATCAATCGCAGCGAGTTTCGCTGCAATTTCTCCACGGTCAGAGACTCCTAACTGAGAAAGCAGGAACCCGCGCTGCTCACGCATGCGTTCAATTTTATCAACCAGTCGGGATGCTTCGCGACGTTTTTCTTTCGCCGTTTCACGTAACTGAGTTCGTTCGCGACGTCGTTCGCCGAGAAGTTGAACTTCTCGATGCCATTCCGAGAGAAGTTGATAAGGATCGCGAATCGCAATTCCTCGACCTTCGATCTTGTTCGAGAGTTGTTGTACTTTTTCAAGGAATGCATTGAGTTGCCGTTGCTGTTGCTCTTCTGTGTGATGCGTTTGATTCCACTTGTCGAGCGCAGATTTCGCGTTCGCAATCTGCTGACATTGAGCGACGGCTTCGCCAACTTTCAAAGTCTCTGAAAGTCCGAAACGCCGTAAGGCCTCAGACCAGTCCGATCGCGTGCGGCTGATTCGCTTTTGATACTCCTGAAGGTTCGAACGCATTTTGCTCATACTGCGACGCAGAGATTCGAGACGCTGTAAAACGTCGCTTTGATTCGACAGGTCGTGTAGTTGCTGCCGAAGCTTCGCCAGTGCTTCTTCGACTTGTGCAACATCATCGCGTTCGGTGATGAGAGTTTGAGGCGCCGTACGTTGTGGATGCAGAAGGTGGCTGCTTTTGATTTTATGAATCTGGGCATCGACGCGAGCGAGTTCTCTTTCGATTCGCTCGCGATTTTCATCTGAACCAGAAAACCGAACTTTCAGCCGCGAGAAATGCTGCTTCATCGTCCAGCAAAGCCCAAGGGAACCGAGTCCGAGGAGTGCGTAACACGCTCCAATGATCGCCACCTGTGCCCCTCCGGCAACCATTCCGGACATCGCGCGGAAAGAACCAGCGATAAAGAGGATCGCGCCTGGAGCGGCGAAAAACCAAAGGACGTAATAGAAGAATGGAGGCAGTTCCTGTTCAACGGCTTCTGCTTCCTGCATTTCCGGAAGCAGTTGAGTTGTCTTTTCTAAGTGCTCCTTCCGAATCCTCAAGCCGCGTAGATTTTCGAGTTCGTCAATCTTCTTGTTGAGGTCATCTCTGATCTTGTCAACTGGTTCGTCCCCAAGTCCACGCTGTTGCTGCTCAAGCGATTTCAGTTCGGCAGTTCTCTTTTTGTATTTCCTTGCCCCTTTCGAACGAGACCGATTTGCCTGACGATAGGCGTCGCCCACCTGGAGCAATTCATGAATTTTTGTAGGTGAGATATCCGTTGCCTGAAGCCGCTGAACGTCCCATCGTCCATCGAAATTCGTCAGCAGTCTCTGAATTTCTTGATCGCGAGGGTCAGGTCCGCTCTTTTGACGACCTTGCAGGCGTTGTTCAATTTCCTGCATTTCGCGTGTCTGTTCATTCAGATTCTGAACAGCGCAGGTTTCTTCTTCGAGTTCTGGACGCAACTTGATTTCTTCGGACTGTTTTTGCAGACGCTTCGCTTCTTCGATGAAATGCTGCCGTTGACTGTCGACTTCGGACAACTCAAGCTCCATGTCATCAAAGCGGTTGAGAAGCTCGATGTCGAGATTCGTCACCGGCAGGCGGTCGAGTTGCTGCTGAATCTCACGATGGTTCGCCCATGGTTCCCAGACTTGGTTGAGAAACTGGTAGCCTCTCAAATCCTGTTGAAAATTCGATTGTCGCCGCCGGAGTTCGCTGGCACCGACATCATGTTTTTGGATTTGATCGTTTAGTCGCGTGTGTCGCTGCGCAGGCTGCCCGATCCGTTCCAGCTCGCGATCAAGTTCCGCAAGTTGCTGGATGAGTGAGAAGACCTCTCCTTTGCGATGTTCGTTATCGACCAGAAACTGCTCACCTTTGAAAAACGCGTTTTGAGCGCGAACGATCTGTTCGCCTTCACGTCCCAACGAAAGACCATAGATCTGTGCGGCAACTTCGTCGCCAGTTAATGTTGCGAGTTGTTGCAGTTCGGTCAGCCCAATTGCAAAGATATCTTTGAAAAGTGACTCGCTCGCGCTGCCCAGCAATTTTTGCACGAGTGAATCGTTCTGGCTGACTCGTTGCCCATTGATTTCCAGAAGGCCGCGCGTTCCATTTTCGGAAACGCGGCGAATGCGGTATGCTTGTCCCTGATGAGAAACTTTCAACGTCCCAGAACAAATCACTCGTTCTTGTCGGCGATTGGCATCAAGTTCGTCGCCGGGCTGATAGCCGTACAGCACTCCTCGAACAAAACGCATCAATGTCGATTTTCCGGCCTCATTCGGACCGTATAAGACAGTGACACCTCGGTCGTGAAAGGGGATCGTGACATTCTTCCAAACACCAAAGTGGTCGATCTCAAGTTCATGAATTCGCATAGGGTTTGCTCAGGCAGTTTGCCGCAGACGTGAAAGTTATCCGGACACTTAAAGTGTCCGGCTAAAGTTGCTCTATTCTCAGTCCAGCCAATGACCGGCGATTGCTTCGCTCTGTCTGGCGATTGTTCGTTTCGAGGCTTGGGCAATTGCCGCCTGAACCGGTTTGGCAGCGGCGCGTTGGATCCAGTCTGTCTCTAAAAGTTCGCGACGCACCTGTTCGATGATCTGAGATCCTGCTTCTTCCAAAATTTCTTCAAAGTTCAACAGCAATCCTGTTGCCTCTTCGTGGCTTTCCGGGGTCAGGAGTTGCTTGGTCATTCGTTCAAGGCGGTGAATTCGACGCACGTCAGTTTCGCCATCAAGTTCCGCTTCGAGCAATTCCCACATTTCTCGTTCAGAATCGCGTTCACGAAGAGAATCGAAAACTTTACCTTCGCCTTTGATTCGCCAACTCATGATCCAAAGTTGTTCGTCGTTGTCCGCAACACGATCCATGACCATCAGCGCCATGCGCTCGACCAGATCGTTCCAGTTCGTGTGTCGTTCTATTTGAAGAGTGATGTCTTCCCAGCGAATGGG